>CP003096.1:600000-830000 GCA_000233775.1 Thermovirga lienii DSM 17291
AGGTTTTTGGAGATAGGAGTGTCCTCTGAAAAAGTGGTGGTAACCGGGGACTGCAAGATAGATGCCCTCCTGGCGCGGCGCTCCATGGTGGACGTGGAAGGGTTGAGAAGGAGCCTGAATCCTGAGGGCAAAAGGGTACTTCTTGCGGGGAGCACTCACGAAGGAGAAGACAGTGTGGTCTTGGAGGCCTTCAGCAGACTCAAGGATAAGGTCAGGGATGTTCGCCTCATTTTGGCTCCAAGGCACCCCCATAGGGCGCAGAAGTTATGGGAAGAGGCCAAAAAGGTAGGAAGGGCGGTCCTTTTGTCTAAAAAGGAGCCAGACTGGGAGATAATGGTGGTGGACCAGGTGGGCGTCTTGTTTGATCTTTACGGGATAGCAGATGCCGCTTTCATAGGGGGAAGTTTGGTCCCCAAGGGTGGACAGAACATACTGGAGCCCGCCTCGTGGGGTGTGCCCATACAGCACGGCCCTTTCATGGATGATTTCGGCAAGGTGTCAAGGGAGCTTATAAAATTAGGTTGTGCCAAGGTGGTTAAAACGGCGGCAGAACTGTATTATGAATGGGAAGCCGTATCGAACGAGGGCGCAGCAGGAGAAATCAGGTGTCCCCAAGGCAAGTCCTACGTGGAGGGCCTTGGAGGGGCAGCTTTGAGGAACTGGGAGATAATAAACAAAAGCATGCAAGGATGAGAGGTGGGTAAATTGCAGTTTGGAATGCACATGGCTGGTAAAGTGTTTTTTGGGAAAGGGCAATCGGCTAAGGTCAAGGACCTGACGGAGGGCCTTGGTGCCAAGAGGGTCGTTTTGGTGACCGATAAAACCATGCAGGAACTTGGTATTGCGGAGAGGATAGCTTCTTACGTCAGGCAAGGGGGAGCTCTGGTTTGGATTTTTGACGAGGTGGAGCCCGAGCCATCCGTTGAGACCACCGACAAAGCCGCAGAGCTTGCCAGGGAGAATAGGTGCGACCTGGTGGTGGGTCTTGGCGGAGGAAGCTCCATGGATGTTGCCAAGGCGGTCAGTGTCTTGGTGACCAATGAAGGCTCGGCAGCCAAGTATCAGGGGTTGGGTTTGGTGAAAAATCCGGGTGTGCCCAAGATCATGATACCCACCACTGCAGGGACCGGTTCAGAGGTTACCTTTACTGCCGTCTTGATCAGAAAGAGCGACGGAGTAAAGGGAGGCATAAACGACGACAAACTCTATCCTGACTACAGTTTGCTGGATCCTGAGCTAACGGTGACCATGCCTCCTTCGGTGACTGCGTCCACTGGAATGGATGCATTGGCCCATGCCCTTGAGGCTTACACGAGCCGCCAGGCGTCGCCTTTCAGCGACATGTTCGCTGAGGAGGCCATGGTGAGGATAGGAAGGTGGATCAGGGTGGCTACCTGGAACGGGGACAACATGGAGGCAAGAGAAGAGATGATGCTTGCTGCGTTCTTCGGCGGCGTTGCATTGGCCAATGCGGGTGTGGGTGCCTGCCATGCCCTTGCGTATCCTTTGGGGGGAATGTTCGGCGTGCCCCATGGTGTGGCCAACGCGCTTCTTCTTCCTTACGTCGTGCGCTTCAACAGCATTGCGTTTCCCGAGAAGTACGCCCGAGCCGCAGAGCTTTTGAGTGGGGTGTCCTACGAGGACTGGTCTCTTTACGAGGCGGCCGGATCCTGCAGTGAGGTGATCGAGGAGATGGTGTTGGACCTCGAGCTGCCGGACACGCTGGACAAGTTGCAGGTTGGGATAAAAGAGGAGCATTTTGAGGAGATGGCGAAAAAGGCCATGGGAGTCTCAAGGCCTATGGAGAACAACCCGAGGAAGATGACTATAGATGATTGTGTGAGAATATACGAGGAGGCGATGGAATAATGCCAGGGTTTGAGCTTTTTGACCAAAAGGAGATCGATGCGGTAGTAGATGTCCTCAAGAGAAAGATAGTTCACAGGTACTCCTTCCAGGATGTCAGGGACGGCATTTACAAGGTAGCGGAGTTCGAGGAAGCGGTGGCGAAGAAAATGGGCTCCAGGCACTGTCTTGCCGTTTCAAGCGGCTCTGCGGCGCTTTATGTAGCCATGAGAGCCTGCGGCATTGGGCCAGGAGATGAGATAATCACCACACCCTTCACGTTCATAGCGAGCATCGAGGCCATTTTGGAGTGCGGAGCTATCCCCGTACTGGCGGAGATCGACGAAAGCCTGAACCTTGACCCTGATTCCGTGGAGGACCTCATAACCGACAGGACCAAGGCCATAATGCCCGTTCACATGTTCGGAGGAGCTGCCGACATGGAGAGGTTCCAGAAGCTCTGCGAGGACTACGGCCTTTATCTCTTCGAGGACTCTTGCCAGGCCATGGGGGCGACTTACAAAGGGCGCTACGTCGGTACCTTCGGCAAGTGGGGCACCTACAGCCTCGATCCTTACAAGCTTCTTACCGTGGGCGAGGGCGGTCTCATCGTCACAGACGACGAAGAGCTTTACAACCGCATGAGGTACTATCACGATCACGGCCACATGCACGACATGAGCATACCAAGGGGAGCCGAAGGAAAGGCTTGTTTGGGCTTCAACTTCAGGATGGACGAGATAAGGGGAGCACTGGGATTGGCCCAGCTTGAGAAGCTGGACAAGGCCATAGGGATGCTCAAGGAGAACAAGAAGAAGGTGCTTGAGAACGTAGATCTTCCAAAAGATGTGAAGCTTCGCGACCTTCCCGACAGGAAGGGGGAGATAGCGACCCAACTTGTCTTCATCTTCCCCGATGAAGATTCAGCCAAGGCTTTCCAGAAGGCGGCAGGGGCTGCTGGGGCGCCCTGTGGAATTTTGTCGGGCAACACATGGCATTATGCAAGGCACTGGCAGACCTTGAGGGAGGGCGCTTACTACAGCAGGATAAGGTGCCCCTACGACTGTCCTCATGCCGACTACGTTCCTGAGTACCGACCCGTAGAGTGGCCCAAGACCCACGACATTTTGAGCAGGGCCGTTGTTTTCGGCCTGGACATAATCATGGACGAGTCCAGGCTTCAGAAGATGGCTAGTGGCATAAACGAAGGTTTCAAGGCTGCCTTTGGTGGATAATGATTCAAAAGGGACCTAAACTGGTTGTAGTACTTAAAGACGGAATAAGGGGGCACGAGAACCAATCCTTGGGCGTGGCCTACTGGCTGGCCGCCCAAGGCTCAAGGGTGGCGGAGTTTTCTCTGCCCGTTCTTAAGGGGTTGAGGCGCTTCTTGAAGCTGAAAGTTGGTTCCCTTGCCCTCGCTAAAGGCAATGAGAAGCTCTGCAGAAGGTGGCTTTCGACCGGTGAAGCTGCAGGGCTTCTGGATGAAGTGGAAAAGTTGCTGACTAAAGAGGGCCTTCCTGCCAAGGAGGTCCTCTTTATTTCAGCTGGAAGTTCCGCTGCGCCTTACTGCCTTGCCCTTGCCCGGGCATTGGGGGGAAGGTGTTGTACCATAATGACTCCTTCCGTGTTGGGGATAGAGCCTTTCGATTTTGCCGTTGTGCCGGAACACGATAGGCCCAAGGCAAATGACAAGGTGATCCTAACTTTCGGGGCACCCAACAGGATGTGCCCGGAGGTCTTGGAGGAAGGTAAAAAGGAGCTTCTTAAGCGTTTTCCTCCCAGGGGGAGTAAGGCTTGGGGGGTGCTTTTAGGGGGAGACGACAAAAACTACCGCATAAGCCACCTTTGGGTGCAGGAGTTTATGAAGGAGCTTCTTTTTCATGCAGAAAGGGAGAATGCTGAGCTTTACATTACCACTTCCAGGAGAACCAGCAGAGAAGCAGAGGAAGCCTTAATAAAGCTTTGTGAGGGGAACGAGCATGTGAACATGCTACTTTTGGCCTCTAGGGAGACATGGAGTCCTGTGGCGGGAATATTGGGATTGTGTGATCGAATCTTGTGTACTGAGGACTCGGTATCCATGATATCCGAAGCTGCGACCTCAGGTCACAGGCCCATCGTCCTGCCCGTTGAAAGGCCCGGTTCCCTGAGGTCGGTTTTGGCAAATTCTTGTCTTTTCCTTGAGAGAGTTGGCCTTTTCAAGGGAGGGCTTTTGTGGGGGGCTCCCCGGTTCAGCCGAATGATTAGAAGCTTGGAGGAAAGGGGCCTCTGTTACGTGGCATCCAGCTTGGAGGATTTTGGAAGATTACTTCTTGATTGCAGTGAGGTTAAACGGGTAGAATTCAACGAGGCGAAAAGAGTAGCGGAGTGGATCGCTGAAAGGTGGAGTTCATGAAGATAATACACATACTTCCCGAGCTGGAAGAGGGCGGAGTGGAGAGGCATGTCTTGTGGCTTTCCAATGAGCTTGTTAAGAGGGGGCACCATGTTATGGTGGTATCGGCGGGGGGAAAACTTTTCAGTCATTTCGACCCCGCAGTGACTCATTGGAGGCTTCCTGTGCATTTAAAAAACCCCTTGACTGCCCTTTTTTGTGCCCTGAGGATCGCTTCCAGAGCAAGGCGGGAAGGTTGGCAGCTGATCCACGCCCATTCTCGGGTTCCCGCGTGGATTGCTTGGTGGAGCAGTTCTTTCAGCGGAGTTCCATGGGTAGTGACAGCTCATGCAAACTACAGCAAAAATGCAGCCTTGTATCCTTTAAAAAGGGCGGATGCCGCCATTTGCGTAAGTAATGGGGTTTTGAAGCATCTTGAGGAGTTTTTGCCAGGTAATACCCGAGTGATATATAACGGTTTACCCAAGGACTACAGCAAGTGGCAAGGAGGAAAAGGTTCCTTTAGGAATTTCCTTTTTGTTGGGCGCTTGTCCAAGGTGAAGGGGCTAGATGTGGTTCTCAAGGCCCTGGGGAGTTTGAAGTCCTATGAGTGGAAGCTTGATGTTTTAGGGGATGGCCCGCATCGTTTAGTTTTTGAGGACATAGCAAAGGAATATGGCATAGCAGATAGAGTTAAATTTCATGGTTTTAGGGACGACACTGAGGAATGGATGAAAGAGTGTTCGTGCCTTGTGTTTCCTTCCTTGGAGGAGGGCATGCCCCTTGTCCTCATGCAGGCTATTTATATGGGAGTTCCCGTATTGGCTTCGGATATTCCCCCTGTCAGGGAACTGGTTATTGATTCCCACAAGAGCAACCTTATCGCTCCTGGGGATGTAAGGGCTTGGGAGGAAAGCTTAAGAAAAATCTTCGAGGGAAAGATTGCCTTCCCCGAGTTTGACGTGAGTAAGATCTTTACTGTGAGGGAGATGGCTTCTCGCATTGAAGAGGTCTACCTAGATTTGCTCGGTCGTAAAAGAACATAAGTTTAGGAGTTCAATGGCATGGTTTTTGAAAGAGGCCTGATATCGGGCAGCGAGAAAGTTCTTTTGAATAGATATAGTGCCATGGGTGATGTCCTCAGGGTAATGCCTTATGCCAAGGCGCTTAAGGATGCATACCCTAACATTCACCTAACCTGGTTTGTCTGTAATCCTTGGGATGAATTGGTTCGCTGTCAACCCTATGTTGATGAAGTTATAGTATGGGAGCAAAGTGCAAGAAATTTGAATTTTATAAAAGCAATATCAGAAATTAGGAAGCGCAAGTTTGACATATTGCTGTGCTTCCAAGGTACAGATAGAGGGGCTTTATTGTCCTTGCTTTCCGGCATTCCGGTACGTGTGGGAGCTCATCGCTGGGCTGATTTCGCATATACTCACAACGCGGAAGATGTTGGCAAGTTCATAGGTTTGGATGTGAAGCAATTTGAAAGGCCTTGGATCTATGTTACGAAGGAAGCAGAGGAAAAAGCCAAAGGCATAAGGGAGAAGGTAAATGGCCCTCTGCTTTTTTCCATTGTTGGGGCAAGCAAGGCGGTCAAAAGATGGCCTGCTGGAAGATGGATAGAGCTTTCTGATTTATTGGGACATTTAGGGTGGTCCATGGTTTTAGTGGGTCATGGCGAAGAAGAGGAGAACTTGGCATGGGAAATAGTGAGAAGTTCCAAGGGGCTTAAAGTAATCAACATGGTAGGAAAGTTAAACCTGGTGGAGACTGCAGCGCTTGCGATGGAATGTGATGCTGCCGTAGGAGGAGACACAGGTTTTCTGCACATGGCTAAGTTGATAGGCCTTCCTGCCGTTGGTTTGTTTGGTCCCACCCTTCCAGGAAATGTGGGGTTAGATGATATAGGTGTTAACATTGTCGTTTCATGTGATGATGCTGGCTGCGAAAGATGGGGCTGCCCTAATCAGGATTGTCTTGGCTCCATAGATGCAAAACAAGTAATTGATTCCCTCAAAGAGCTTTTGAGGGATTTCTGACATTGATCAAGGAGGATTTGCCAATGCTTATAAAGGTTGATGAACTTAATACGGAGCGAGGCGAAAGATTTTTTCTGGCCAGGCATAAAGCATCGGATTATCCCTCTCAGCTGTTTGATGATTGGTACAAGGATCCGCCATACAAGAAACTATCCGTAAAAAAAGTGCTTTTTTATATAGGCGGCATGGCTTTAGGGGATTATGTCATGTTCAATCCTACATTGGCTAGTTTCAGGGAAGCCTTTCCTGAAGCGGCCTTTTCCATAGTGGGTTGTCCATCCAAGGCCGTCCAAATGTTGGCCCAAGAAGCTGGTTTGATTGATAAGCTTTTGTGGTCAAGGATAAGAAAGCACAGGCCTTGGGCCTATAAAAAGTACAAAGAGCTGTGGAATTACGGAAGAGCTGAGGGGACCATAGACCTGCTTGTGGACACCCAAAGGCAGTTTTTGCCGTCCTTGATCCTGTCGATATGTTTTGAATATAGAAACCGGATAGGTTATTCCAGCAAGTGCTTTTTTAGTGATTGGAAGTTTGATGAACCCAACAGAAAAAACGTACATGACACGTATCAGAGCCTTATGTTGGCTAGGCGTTTAGGCATAAGGCCCATCCCAACCATGCACTCAATTAGAATACCCGAATGGGTGGAGGAGCGGATATCCCGCCTGTTGAATAATATAAGTTCACGCAAAATAATTGCCATGTTTCCACTGGTTTCATGCGATGACCCTTGTAGACAATGGCCTTTGGAGTATTGGGCTCAGCTAATTGGTTTGTTGCGTGAGAAGGGCTATGAATTGGTTTTACTGGGGGATCCAGGGAGAATAGATGTTCTGCGGAGCATGGGAAGAGGCAATGTAAGGATTTTTTGGGACATCTTGAGTGAAGAGGAAAGAGAATACGAAATATTTTTTTGTGCAGCGCTTCTTAAGCAGGTAGCTTGTGTGGTTGGCTTGGAGAGTGGGGGCAGTCATCTGGCCGCAGCTTGTGGAGCCAACACGTTGACCTTGGCTCCTGCTACTCGGCTGGGCAGGTACGCTCCTTTTGGCGAAAGGTCGTGGGTGATATTTTCAGATCGCCTAGAGTTAGAGGAAGAAATGACCGAGGAAGACAGGGTGTCCATTATCAAATCTCTAACGCCCCGAGTGGTTTGTAGCGCGATAGAAGAGATCCTCCATGAAAGGTGACGCAAGGTGAAGGTGGATTCCGAAAAGGTCAAGAAAGTTGCGGTTGTGGGGCTTTCCTGCTTGGGAGACATGCTTTTGGCCTCGGCGGCATTATGGAACCTAAGAAATTTTTTGCCCAGGGCATATTTTGTCGTGTGGGTTGGACCAGGGGGCAAGGCCGCTGTAAAGGATGACCCTCTCTGGGACGAGGTGAGGATATACGACAAGGCTGGAAAATACGGCGGCATAAGGGGCCGTTTAAGGTTCATAAGGGAGCTGAGAGATGGTGGGTTTGACCTAATAATAGACTTAAGGTCCACTCTGGTTCCCCTGTTCAGTGGCTGCCGTTATACCCCCCTTTGGGGCCTTAGGGAGTTTTTCCTCCCCAAGAGAATTCACGAAGCGGAGCGCAACCTTTATGCTGTATCTACCTTGGGAGTTCCTATTTTGAGGCGCAACCTCCACTTTCATGTTAGGAAAGAGGACAGAGAGCGGGTTTCTCAGGTCCTGAAGGATGTTTTACAGGGTAGAACCTTTGTGATGATGAACCCAGGAAGCCGAAATCCAAAAAAAAGGCTTCCGGTTAAGTTATGTGCGGAGGTAGGCAAGAAGCTAGCGGAAGAACATAGAGCATTGATAGGTGTAATAGGTTATTCGGAGGAAGAAAGACGGGACGCCCAAGAGGTGTTGGAAGGGTTGAAGCCCCACTGCCTTGACTTATCGGGGCCCTTGGCATTGTCTCTTGTGGGAGCTTACATGGAGCGGGCAAGCCTGTTTGTGACGGGGGACACGGCCGCGATGCATTTGGCCAGTGCCTTAGGAGTTCCTACGGTTGGCGTATTCGGTCCGTCCAAGCCCGATAGGTACGGCCCGTGGGGCAATCAACACAGAGTCGTTCTGGCTCCTGTACCTTGTGCTCCTTGTAATGATAGAGGGTGCGTAATGGGAGATGATTTTAGGTGCCTCGAATTGGTGGAAAGCCAAGAGGTTTATGGCGCTTGTGCTGAGTTGCTGTCGCAATTATAAAGCAACATAGATTTAATTTGAGATGGGGTGTTATGAGATGCCACATAGTAAAAATCTTATTTCCGTTGTAGTGCCTGTCTATAACGGGGTTAGTAAGTTCCTTTCTCAAACCCTAAATTTTTTGGAAAACCAGGATTACTCCCCGATGGAATATATATTTGTTGATGATGGTTCCGAGGATGATAGTTTGAGGTTGCTGGAAGATTTTGCTTCAAAGAGCAAGCACATGGTCAAAATAATATCTCAGGAAAATTCAGGTGTGTGTGTTGCGAGGAACAAGGGCTTTCATGCATCAAGAGGTGAATATATCGCTTTCTGCGACCAAGATGATATCTTTAGCCCCGCTTGGTCTAGGAGTCTTGTGGAAGCAATTGATAAGCACCAAGCTGATATGGCCTTTTGTGGTCACGATTTTGCCGATCCTTCCGGTAAGGTGTTTCGTCGTTACACTGATAAGTTTTGTTACCCCAATGAAGATTATGCCAAGGGAGAAGATATTTTAGTTGACTATATGCTTGGCAAAACTCCATTGTGGGGCGGTTCAGTCTTGTATCGCAGAAGTTTCTTGGAAGAAAATAATATTTCCTATACACCTGGATGTCTTTGTGCAGAGGATAATGAGGTGTTTGTCAAATCCCTTGCAATGGCCAGAAAAGTAGCCATCGTAAAGGAAAGTCTTGCGATATGGAGACGGCATCAATTTGCAACTTCGTTTTCCAATGAGGGGTATAAGCTTTACTCCAACCTTCATGAATTGGCCTCATATTTGCGATGTCTGGCTTTCATGAAAAGAAAGGGAAAACAAAACACGATGGCTTTTCAAGTCTTGTCGAACCTGATTCTTCCAAGTGCGTATGTAAACTACGTAGAGAAAATACTCATCGGAAATGGAATAAAGGAATTCGAGCGTGTTATCCGCAATAGAGCTTTCAAGGAGAGAATAAAGAAAAATTTCAAATGGCTTTTCCTGAAGAAAAGGCCTGATTTGTTTTTTAAGCTTTGCCTTGCAGTTTTTTCTCCTGGCGTTTATGCATCCATTACTTTGGCTAGGAAGCAAGGCAAAGTAAAGAAAAAGGAGGGCTAAATTTGGAGATTCTCCATTATATCGATGAAAACCACCTTTCCTGGAGCAAGCCCTGGATAGACCTGCTCAAAGAAATGCGCAGACAGGACGAAACGTTAGAACACGTGGTAGTCTGCAGGCCGAGGGGGACCTTGAGGGATCGGCTTGTTAGCGAAGGTTTTAGGGTTTTCGAGTATAAACCGGCCTTTCCGTGGTTGCCAGCACTTTGTGCCGGTTTTGGACGTATCTTGGACGAAGTAAGGCCTTGCGTTATCCATACCAGGCTTTCCAGCGCAGCCTACATAGGGGGGTACTGGGGAGCTAAAAAGAAGATCCCGGTGATTTCGACGGTGGATAAGTTTCCCAAGGGCAGGTACTATACCCATTCGGATGTTTTGATAGCTGTATCGACTGCTGTTGCTAAACACCTAAAGGAGCAGGGTTTTACATCAGAATGCATTAAGATTGTTCCAAACCCTGTGAATATTGAGAACTACAAGCTTGATGTAGGCAAGCGAAAGGATCTCAGGGATAAGGAAGGAGTGCAGGAGGGAGAGATTGTAGTCCTTGGTATGGGGAGGTTTGTCCCATGGAAGGGCTTTGATCTTTTGATCAGGGCCGTTTCGTCTTTGGATGTTCAAAGGCCTCTTCGGCTTTGGTTGGTGGGGGATGGGCCGATGAAGGACGAGCTCATGAAGCTGGCAAAGGATGTTACTGGTGATGATCCTGGCAAACATGTAAAGTTTTTCCCCTTTGCCAAGGACGTAAGACCTTTTTTATGGGCCTCTGACCTTTTCGTTCAGCCTTCGCATTATGTTCCGGGTTCAGGAGGGCCCGAGGCCTTTGGCCTTGCCCTGCTTGAGGCCATGGCTTCCGGGCTGCCGGTGGTGGCTTTCGCTTGTGGCGGCACGTTGGACTTGGTCAAGGATGGCGAAAATGGCTTGCTTGCAAAACCGGGGGATATTGAGTCTCTTAAAAATGCTCTAGAAATTGCCATTAGCGGAAAGTTCCTTGAGCAAGCAAGGGTTAATGTCTTGGCGAAGGCCAAAAATTACCATGTTAGCGGTATCGCAAAGAGTCATCTTGACCTGTACAGAAAATTCAATGGGGGAATAAATTTATGAGAATGTTTAAAACTTCTTCGATTTCCTTGATTGAGGCAAGTTTTTTGTTTTCGGTCTTCTTTGAGCCCTGGGGGCCTGTGCTTCGGTACTTTGGGTGGCTTTTATGTCTTGTGGGTTTGTCCATCATGGTTTTTAGAGGGGAAGGAGGAAAGATAAAGGCTTTTGTGGAGCCGGTGACGAAAAAGTTGATGCTGGCGACTCTCCTTTGGTCCCTGTTGGTTACGTTTGTCAACACTAGGGGGCTTTATTTTGATCTTAAGGGACTTTCCGTACTGATAGAGGCTTTTTTTGCGGTGTGGCTGAGTTCGTTTGTCATTACAAGGTACAGGGGAGCTTTGGGTAGATTTATAGCTGTGTGGACGGCCTCCTTTGCCTGTGTTTGTCTTTGGTCTCTATGGCTGGCTTTTGATAAAGGCCATTTTGCCGGCCCCTTTAGCAACGTGAATACCATGGGACTTTATTCCATAGTGGTTTTGCCGATCATCCTTTACCAGGCCATGAGAAAACGAAGGAGTTTGTATCTGGAGTTTTTTTACATAGCCTTGTTTGCTGGGAACGTTTTGCTGGTATTTCTGAGTTTCAGCTCCTGCGCATGGCTTGCTGGAGCTACTTTGGTCGCATCTTTTTCCCTTATCGTAGCAAAACATGAAAGGCGAAAGGTTCTAAAGGTGTTAGTAGCTTCCTGTGTGATCTTTGCGATTTTAGGGGGGCATTTTATTCTTGAAGACGGCAAGGTGTTGGCGTACGCGAAGCGCGAAGTTTCCCAGTTGATGAGCGTAAACAGCGATGTTGCCAGATTTACTACGTATCGAAACGTAATCTGGAATGCCGTGCTTAAACTGTGGAAGGAAAAGCCCCTGATAGGTTGGGGATGGTCGGATTTTCATCATCTTGCAGAAACCAAGATAGGCAAGTTGCCTAAGGTTGGAGTCCCCATGGAGCCCCATAATTTCTATATTGAACTGCTCGTTAAGGGTGGCCCTTTGCTTTTGTTCTTGGGCGCGTTTCTTTTCTTCAGGGGGGCACAGATGGGGTACAGGAAGGTCAAACTTAGCAGCGACCAGTCTTCTAAGCTGTTTTATGCTGCGCTCTTTGCGGCAATTGTAGCGCAGTCTGTTTTCGGCCTGGGAGGCAGCATCCTTGCAGCTAGGCAAAAGATAGGCTTTTTGTTCTGGGTTCTTTATGGTATAGCAGTTGCGGAGGATCCCAAAAACGAGGGCGTATAATTTGGATACTTGTCAAAAAGGTCATTGTTAGATAGTATATATTTTGGTTTCATTCCAAGCTCCGCATCTCGCGGTGACTCTGATGGCAGGGAAGGAGGTGCGACCCCCGAAGGCCACAAAGGGCAAGCGGGATTGAGGAGGTCTCCGAAACAACAGGCAAAGGGAAGGCCCGAAAAGGAAACGAGGATACTTTAGGGATTCCCGGCTTGGTGTGAGGAGGCTAAATACACATCAAGGGGGTAAGAAAATATGAGAAAGCTAGTTGCATTAGTAGCAGTAGCAGCGCTCGTTGCCTTTGCGGCACCTGCGTTTGCAGCCAATCCTTTCATGGATGTTCCTATGAACCACTGGGCCTATGATGCTGTCAGCCAGCTCGCAGCCCGTGGAATCGTTACCGGTTATCCCGATGGCGCCTTCAAGGGCCAGTGGAAGGCCACTCGTTACGAGATGGCTTCTGTAGTAGCCAGAGCTCTTGCCTATGTTGACATGAACAAGGCGAGCAAGGAAGACCTCGAGCTCTTGAAGAAGCTCGTTGTGGAGTTCAAGGACGAGCTTGATGCTCTCGGAGTCAAGGTCGAGGACCTCGACAAGAGGGTAGGTGTTCTTGAGGACGGCGTAGGCGGCTGGAAGTTCTGGGGAGAGCTTCGCTTCGATGCTAAGTGGGCCGATGATGGCGGAGCCTACGGTCTCACCGGCGACACTGATTTCACTATGAGCAGGTACCGCATTTGGATGAAGAAGAAGGTCGACGATAAGGTTACTTTCATTGCTCGTTTGGGTGGGGAAGATGTTGCCTTTGAGCGCTATTATGTCTCCGTTGCCCTTCCTTGGGATGCCACGGCTTGGATAGGCAAGTGGCTCTATGACTGGGAAGACGAGGACGGCTTCTACATCGATAACGATGCATGGTTCACCGACCAGACTGCTAAGGGTTTCTACTTCACGAAGCCCTTTAGCATGGGCCAGTTCGATGCTTTCGTCACCCATTCTGAGGCAACCACAGCTCGCGTGACTACCGGAGAGGCTTACTACTATGGCGCAAGGTTGAAGTTCGCCTTCAACGACCAGTTTGGCATGGGTTTTGTCTACTTGAAGAAGGACTTTGATGAGGATGTAAACGACGAAGGTGCAGATTGGGATACCTACTGGGCCCAGGCTTACGTGAACTTCACTCCAGACGTAACCCTCCGCGGACGTTACATCTGGCAGGAAATCGACGGTTTCGATGACACCAATGCATACCAGGCTATCTTGCAGGTTGGCCAGGACACCCTCGGCTTCACCAGCTTGTGGATTGAGTATGCAGACCTCGAGAAAGATTTCGCGATTGATACCGCCGATCCTTATGCAAACTACGGTGCCGATATTCTTGGAACAGCAATGACTGAAGATACCGAAGTATGGTTCGTAAGGGCCGACCAGAAGTGGAACGACACTTGGGGGACCTTCCAGCGCTACGTCACCGTTGATAAGGCAAGCGACGTAGATAACTTCACCTTCGGCGTTAACTACTGGTATACTCCGAACATCAAGTTTGAACTCGTCTACGACGATGTCGACTATGATAACGATACTCAGGACGACAGCCTCTTAAGGCTCCGTACCCACGTGTGGTTCTAATATCGTCAGTATAGTGTTACCGTAACAATGGGGACGGCATGTGCCGTCCCCATTGTTTTACTTTTACATACTAGTTGGTTTTGCTTTTGTTACGGGAACTTAGCTAATCTTCCTATGGCATGTAAATCACTTATTATTATATAATTGTAATCAAGATTTGGTTTCGTATATCTCGCGGTGACTCTGATGGCAGGGAAGGAGGTGCGACCCCCGAAGGCCACAAAGGGCAAGCGGGATTGAGGAGGTCTCCGAAGCAACAGGTAGGGGAAGGCCCGAAAAGGAAACGAGGATACTTTAGGGATTCCCAGCTTGGTGTGAGGAGGCTAAATACACATCAAGGGGGTAAGAAAATATGAGAAAGCTAGTTGCATTAGTAGCAGTAGCAGCGCTCGTTGCCTTTGCGGCACCTGCGTTTGCAGCCAATCCTTTCATGGATGTTCCTATGAACCACTGGGCCTATGACGCTGTCAGCCAGCTCGCAGCCCGTGGAATCGTCACCGGTTATCCCGATGGCGCCTTCAAAGGTCAGTGGAAAGCCACCCGTTACGAGATGGCTTCCGTAGTAGCCAGAGCCCTTGCCTATGTTGACATGAACAAGGCAAGCAAGGAAGACCTCGAGCTCTTGAAGAAGCTCGTCGTCGAGTTCAAGGACGAGCTCGATGCTCTCGGAGTCAAGGTTGAGGACCTCGACAAGAGAGTTGGAGTTCTCGAGAGCGACATCGGTGGTTGGAAGCTTTGGGGTGAGCTCCGCTTCGACGCCAAGTGGGCTGACAATAGCTGGCCTCCCTCATCAATAGGAGAGCCTTCAGGGACTCATTTAGATGTGCCGCTAAATGCTTATTCGACGACCGGCGACACCGATTTCACCATGAGCAGGTACCGAATCTGGATGAGCAAGAAAGTTGACGACAAGGTCACTTTCTATGCTCGTCTTGGCGGAGAAGACGTTACATTTGAGCGCTACTATGTTTCTGTGGCCCTTCCCTGGGACGCCACTGCTTGGATAGGCAAGTGGAACTATGACTGGGAAGACGAATCAGGCCTTTATGTGGATAACGATGCGTGGTTCACAGATAGGGTGCTGAATGGATTTTATCTCAACAAAACCTTTTCAGGAGGAAATTTTTCAGTTTTCGTTGCCCACGAGGAAACGTCATATCCAGATGTGGAGTACATCGAAGATTTGCTGGACAGTGATCTTTCGGGAGTCAATATAGATGGCTACACCTACGGTGCTAGGCTGAATTATAATTTTAATGAGAGGTTCCGGTTGGCAGGACAGGCTATCTGGCGCACGTTTGACGATCCAATGCTGGACGACCTCACAAACGATTTATTCGATAAGTCCATCGATACGATGAACGTATACTGGGCAGATTTTGGGGTTAAATTTACTCCCAGCATAGAACTCAAAGGCGCATATTTTTGGCAGAATTATACGGGGCTAAATAATTGGGATATATTGACAGGTATCGATACAGATGCTTACAGTGATCTTTTGGATTACGCAGAGGACAATCTTACCCTTGTTGAGCATGATCCTAATGCTTGGAAGGTTATTCTCGACGTGAAGCAGGAGGCCACTGGGTTTACTAGCCTTTGGCTTGAGTATGCCCAGTTTGATAAACACTTTATGACCTTTAATCCCCCTTACGATGATTACACTAATGGGTGGCTGTGGGGGACTATCACACCTACCTTGACAGGGTTCGGATTGCCTTATGTGGGCGGCATTCCTTACCTTGGTGCCATGGCATGGGGCGGCCTTCCTTCAGATGCTGATGCAGTGCTGGTTCATCTAAACCAGAAGTGGAACGACAAATGGGAGACTTTCCAGCGTTACGTAAAGTTTGACCTAGATCCCGTTGCAGTTTCCTGGTACAACTTGGACGAAAGCGGAGAGGCAGCTGTGGATGCAGATGTGACAGAGTGGAACCTTGGAGTTCGGTATTGGTACACGCCTAGTTTGATGTTTGAGCTATCGTACAGCAAGTATAAACTGGATGGTAGCCTTAATGTGACTCAAGAAGTGGTGGATCAAGAACCATATAGCGAAGGGTATTCTGCTTCTGTAGAGGATGATATGATCCGGTTTAGAACGTGGGTGTGGTTTTAACCACTAGTAAGCTTTCCCAGCAAATGAGCGAGGCTATTTTGCCTCGCTCATTTGCTTTTTGAAGCAACTTTCTGCGTAGGACTCTTATTATTGTTGTATAATATCAGGAGCTTGTTTTCTAAATATAGAGGGGGTTATTGAATGAAAAAGTTTTTTGGGATATCAATACTATCTGGCATTCTTATGCTTACTTTGATATCAGCAGTGGCTTCTGCGGCACCCTACGATGAAATAATTAGAAAATGGACTCGGCAAGAGACGTACAAAGATGATTTTCAGGCAGAGCTTACCATTAAAGTGACGTATTACGCATCAGAGTATATTGATGCCTTGATTCAGAAGGAAGCGGAGAAAAACCTGTGGACCAAGGATGAAATGGAAAACTACCAGTATCAGCTTTTAAAAAGCTTATCACTTGAGGAGTATGTTCCATTTTACATAGAATTTGATAACAGGGGGCCTGCCATGCACATGGCACCTTTCAACGAGCAAATCACCCTGTGGGTAGGCAAAAAGCAATATAAACCAGTAGATTATGAGAAGAGATTCAATTTTGCACTGACAGGTAAACGAGGTGGATTCGTCTATTTCCCCAGATATGATGAAAAGGGCAAACCTATTCTGGAAGGTGTTAAAACCATAAGGCTTGTAATAAACGGCGGGATAAGTGCCCAAACGATAGGTAAGACAATAGAGTTCTATTGGGACATAGATAAAGATTCTGGGGGAGCCTATTTGGCAGGGAAAGCCGCCGAGCGTCTAGAGGCAGACAGGCTGATAAAACGCCTTGAAAAGCTCAACGACCAAAAGAAGGAACTTCAAAAACAGCTTGACGAGCTTGATAAGGAAATCCAAAAGATAGAAGAAAGGCTCAAGGAACTGCAGAATTAAATGCCATGAAAAAGATCGCCATTTTGACCAGCGGGGGCGATGCCCCTGGAATGAATGCCGCCATACGGGCCGTCACCAGAAGCGCCATAGGACGAGGGCTTACGGTGTACGGCTTCATGCGGGGCTACGAGGGGCTTCTGGATAGGGATTTCAGAGTGCTCAGCGCAAGGGACGTGGGGGGCATCATCCACAGGGGGGGTACCATCCTCCAGACTGCCCGAAGCGACCGGTTCATGGAAAGCTTTTGGCAGGACAGGGCGGCAGAATTTCTTAAAGAAGAGGGCATAGAAGGTCTCGTGGTCATTGGTGGAGACGGCTCCTTCAGAGGGGCTGCTGAGCTTGCAAAAAGAGGCATATCAGTTGTAGGTGTTCCAGGGACCATCGACAATGACATAGCAGAAACGGACCTGACCATAGGTTTTCGGACTGCCGTAGAGACCGCCCTGGATGCCGTAAAGCGCCTTAGGGATACCGCCTCAAGCCACGACAGGCTCTTCATAGTGGAGGTAATGGGAAGAAGGTCGGGCTTCATTGCCCTTGAGGTGGGAGTCGCAAGTGGAGCAGAGGCCGTCCTCGTGCCGGAAGTTCCCTTCAGTTTGGGCATGCTCAACGACAAGCTTCATGCCGCCCGAAAGAAGGGCAAGACCCACTCTTTGATAATCCTAGCAGAAGGGGTAATGTCAGCTCAGGAATTAAAGACCCAGCTCAAGGACACAGGAGGCTACGAGGCAAGAGTTACCGTTTTGGGACACATACAAAGGGGCGGAAGCCCCTGTTCTGTGGACATTATCCTGGCCTCCCAGATGGGAAAGTGCGCTGTGGACGCCCTCTTGGAGGGTGAAACCGCGGTCATGGCCGCTTCAAGGTGCGGCAAGGTCCAGCGAGTACCCCTGAGCTGGTCCTGGGAGCGGAGGAAACTTTTGGATCCAGACCTTATGGAATTGGTGGAGGTTTTAAGCATTTGATGACCTTGGCTTACAAACTGATCGATGCAGTGGCGTCAAACAACTCGGGCCGGCTCATCAAGGGCCTGTGCCGCCCAGAAGACCTTCTCTGTGGGGCAAAGCTTTTAGAAAATGCCCAAAGGGTGGTTGTTGTGACGGGGTTTTACGTTCCAACGGCCCAGGCCCCCGAGACCGATGGCCCCCCAGGTGCGGCCGTGATGGCAAGGGCGTTGAAGTCCTTGAACAAGGACGTTCAAATATTCACCGATCCTCTTAACGCGTCGGCGGTGGAGGCATGTTGCAAAACCCTGGGATTCGAAGGCCTTTATATAACGGAAGACCCAAAGGCCCTTTTTAAAGACTCCCCTGACCTTTTGGTCTACATAGAGAGACTGGGTGCGGCTTCCGACGGGAGATACTACAACATGAGGGGCGAGGACATCACCCAGTGGACTGCCCCTCTGGACAAGGGGGCCTTAATGGCCCAGGATATGGGAGTTTCGGTCTTGGCGGTTGGAGATGGAGGCAACGAGGTGGGCATGGGACTGGCAAAGGACATCCTGCAGAAGGCCCTCCCGTCCTTCAAGAAGTGCCTGTGCTCCGTTGGATGCACCGTCCTTATCCCCTCGGACGTGTCCAACTGGGGAGCTTATGCCTTGGTGTCTCTCCTTTCCGCGTTGAAGGGAACATGGTTGGGGCACGACTCCCAGGAAGAAAAGGCTATGATAGATGCCATGATTGAAGCGGGCGCCGTGGACGGAAAGACATGTAAAAAAGTCCCTTCGGTGGATGGTTTCCCCTCTTCTGTTCATGAGGAAAAGGTAGAGAAGATAAAGGAGCTTTTCCTTGAGTGGCAAAAGAAAAGCTCCCCTCTTGTTCGGTAGATTAAGATACCGATTTCCTGGACAGGCGTTTTTCTATGATTGGAACGAACATAAGGGCAAATAAGGCACCAACGCCTGTCTGAAGTACGTCGGTCAAAAGCTCCACTGGCGCTACCTTCCATCCGTAGAGTATCCCGGCGGTCGTGGTGTAGCCTGCTATCATTACTAGGGCTCCTAGCACTATGCCAAAGATCCTTCCTTTCGGGGCGAAGCGCCCCACCAGGAAACCTTCCAGGCCCTTTATGACGAAGGTTATGGGCGCCCAAAGGGGGTACCCCAGTAAGATGTCCGCCAGAGAGGCCCCTATGCTTCCGCTCAGGGCGCCGTACCGGGGCCCCAACAGGATTGCCACGGTGTATATGACCCCTTCCCCCAGGTTGAAGTAGATCCTAAGCCCAGGCATGGGCACATGAAGCATGGTGGCCAAGGTTACCGCTCCTGCAAGCATGGCACCAAGGGCTATTTTTTTCGGCGTAAAGTCAGCGTTCAACGAAATCACCCCCTTGCTTTTATCTAAAATAAGTGTATTCTTTAAAGAGTAATCCGTGTAGAGCCAGCAATCAGGGTAAATGACCTACAGCTGGCCTCATGGTATAACCTCTTTTGAAGACATTTATAAGCTTTACATAAAAAAATCCGGTTTTTCTTTTGGGCCCTTGTCAAATAGCGGGTCCACTAAGGTATAATGCATATGAAGAGATTGTTGCTTGTGCTCTCCCTCTTGTTTGTTGCGCTTAGTGCGGTGCTCTTATGCAGGTGGCGCGGTTATTTTTATTTGACCCAGCCTCCCCAGGTAGGGAACCTAGTTCTATGCGAAGCTCTGGACGAGGTAAACCATCCGATTAACACTGGTAGCGAGTTTAAGTGGGGAACCAGGAGCGTGTGCCTGCTTTTTGACTACAAGGCATTTCAGAAGGACACAACACTCTACGTTAGATGGCAGTATAAGGGGCACACCTTGGCGGAGGAACAGGTAATTCTCACTGATGAAAGCGGTTTCTGTGCTTTTTACCTGATGAAGGAGGATGGTGCCCCTCTGCCCATCGGTGACTATTCAGTGGCGGTGGAGAGTATGGGCCATGTCCTCTCGAAGGCGTTCTTCGTGGTCACCAGGTAAATAACCTTACAAAAATAAAATAGATGTTTGAAGGGAGCATCAGTCATGAGGTTTTTCATTGACACGGCGGACATAGATCAGATCCGCACCGCCTATGGATGGGGCGTGATTAGTGGCGTGACCACCAACCCCTCCCTCATAGCAAAGGCCGGCCGCGACCTCAAAGAGGCCATTCTCGAAATTTGCGACATAGTGGACGGCCCTGTAAGTGCCGAGGTTATATCCCTCGACAGGGAAGGTATGATTGAGGAAGGAAGATCACTGGCAGCTTTGCATCCCAACGTGGTGGTGAAGATTCCCATGACCCCTGAGGGCATGGCGGCCACCAGCGTCCTGAGTGCTGAGGGCATAGACGTGAACGTCACGTTGATTTTCTCCCCACAGCAGGCCCTCCTGGCGGCCCAGGCTGGAGCCGCGTACGTCAGCCCCTTCGTTGGGCGCTTGGACGACATAGGTGAGGACGGAATAGGGCTGATAAGCGATATAGCTAGTATTTTTAATCTCCACGACATACCAGTTGAGATAATAGCAGCGAGCATTAGGCATCCGAAGCATGTCATGGATGCTGCACTCGCGGGAGCGGACATAGCCACGGTTCCTTTTGGTGTGTTGGAGAAATGTTTCAAGCATCCCCTTACGGACAGTGGCATAGAACGATTCCTTGCAGATTGGGAGGGAGCAGTAAGAGGCAATGGACGATAACTTAGAAAAAAAGGTGCAAGAGCCCCAGGAAGCGGCCGCCGAAGAAGAAAAAGCAGCAAATACGAAACCTCAGGAGGAAGCTAATCAGGAAACCAAGGAAGAAGCCCCTGTTGTTTCTGCTTCCAACGGCAACAAGCACGATAACAACGGAACCAATGGCAACGGGGAATCCAAGAAGGTTCCCAAACCCAAGTACACCTTCAGCGAGTTGGAAAGAAAGAACATAACCGACCTCAGGAAGCTCGCGAAGAAGATGAAAGTTCAAGGTTTCTCAACCCTTCGCAAGGACGACCTCATAATTGCCATCTTGGCCAAGCAGTCAGAGGAAATGGGTTTTCGCTTTGGCGGGGGCACCTTGGAAATACTGTCCGACGGCTACGGCTTTTTGAGGCCCCGGGGGCTTCTGCCCAGCGATCATGACATATACATGTCGGCATCACAAATACGCAGGTTCGGCCTTCGAAATGGAGACGTAGTCTGGGGATTCATAAGGCCCCCCAAGGAACAGGAACATTACGAGGCCCTTTTGAGGGTAGAGGTGGTCAACTTCTCAGATCCAGAAGCGGCAAGAAGAAGGCCTCAGTTCGAGAAGCTGACGCCTATTTTCCCCAACGAGAGGTTGCACCTGGAGACGACCAAGGAAGAACTTACCACCAGACTAATAGACCTTTTTGCCCCCATAGGCAAAGGCCAAAGGGCACTGATAGTTTCCCCGCCCAAGGCCGGCAAGACCACAGTTTTGAAAAAGATAGCCAATGCTGTGACTGCAAATCACCCTGAGGTCATTCTGATGGTGCTTCTCATAGATGAACGCCCTGAAGAGGTAACCGACATGGAGCGGTCCGTGGATGGAGAGGTTGTGGCGTCCACTTTCGATCGTCCGGCGGAAGAACACCTGAGGGTGGCCAATTTGACCTTGGAGAAGGCCAAGCGCCTAGTGGAAGTGGGAAGGGATGTGGTGCTCCTCTTGGACTCCATAACCCGACTTGCAAGGGCGTCCAACCTTGTGGAGCCTCCCTCGGGTAGAACCCTTTCTGGAGGTATGGATCCTGCTGCGCTGTACTTCCCCAAGCGCTTCTTTGGTGCTGCGCGCAACATAGAGGAGGGCGGAAGCCTCACGATAATTGGCACGGCATTGGTGGATACGGGCAGTAGAATGGACGAAGTAATATACGAAGAGTTCAAGGGCACGGGCAACATGGAGGTCCACCTTTCTAGGAAGCTGTCCGAGCAGCGCATCTTCCCTGCCATAGACATAACCCGCTCGGGCACCCGGCGAGAGGAGCTCTTGATGGACCCTGATGAGCTTCAGAGGGTATGGCTCCTTAGAAGGAGGATTGCCAACGTCGACGAGGCGGAAGTTCTGAACTTGATAATGAGCAAACTCAAGGCCACGTCGAGCAATGAAGAATTTCTTGCAACAATTAAGATAAATTGATAAGCTGAGCAAGGCCCATATTTTGAGAGGAGGAGCAATATGAGAGGCCAAAATTCCCGCAAGGCAAGTTTCCTATCTAGCAGGGTGGGTTTCTACCTGGTGATAACTACGATGTTGAGTATAACAGCGTTGGTTACCATCATAGCAGGACAGAGAGCACGAGTCGAAGTGCTACCCATCTTGGCCCAACCATCCTCCATCAGTGATAATTTAAGTCCAGAAACCTTCATCGTCTTAAACGTCTCCAGTGACGTTTCTGCGGGGTATGATTTGGCCTCATCAGAAGAAGATTCTTCATTCAAAGCTGCAGAGGGAATAGGACCTCTTCCTGCGTCTCCATCCATTTTTGACGATAATGTGAAGCTCGAGGAGGTTCAGCCTGAGGAGCTAGAACAAAAAGCAGCAGAAAAGCCCCAAAGTGTTGCCTCTCAGGAAGAGGTGATACTCGAGGAGGTAAAACCCTCTGAAGACAGCCTGCCGGCTGAGGAAGAGGAGAAAAGGTGGATAGAGTACTACGTGAGCCCTGGAGATACCCTTTATGACCTGGGTAAGAGGTATTCCATATCTCCAGACCTCATAGCCAAAGCCAATGACCTGAAAAATCCAGATAGGCTTTCAGAGGGACAGGAGCTTTTGATTCCCCTGAGCCCTGATGACGTGGAGGCCACAAAAGAGGAAGTTAAGGCCAGAAAGGAAAAAGATTCAAAGACCGAGGCAAGGAAGGTAGAGGTAACATCCTATACCGTGAGGGAAGGAGACAGCCTCTGGTCCATAGCGAACAAGTTCAATTTGGACATAAACACCCTCTTCGGATGCAACGAAATGAAAAACCCCAACTACCTCAGAGTGGGTATGACCCTCAGGATTCCCAACCAGGACGGTATCTTCTATAAGGTTAAGGATGGAGATACTCTTGCCAAGATAGCGAGCAAATACGGAACCACGGTAGCATTGATACAGCAGGCCAATGGCTTCGAGGGGGCCAACATAGCCAAGGGTGTTGAGATCTTCATTCCCGGAGCCAAGCCAGTGGTTTCGGTTTATTCCGCCGCTAAGTCATCCGTGTCCAGTTCGAGAACCCTCTTTACATGGCCTCTTAGGGGCAGGATAACCAGCTCCTTTGGGTGGAGAAGGCACCCCATAACCAAGCGGAGGGATTTCCACACCGGTATTGACATCGCGAGACCCTACGGTACCATCATTCGCGCTGCCGCAGCCGGAAGGGTCGTTTATGCCGGATGGATGGGAGGATATGGCCGAGTTGTGGTCATAGATCATGGTAAAGGGTACTCCACTTTGTACGCTCATTGCAGCAGGTTGTTGGTCCGCAAAGGACAACGAGTTTCCTCTGGCCAGGCGATAGGCAAGGTGGGTGCAAGCGGAAGGGCCACAGGTTCGCACCTCCATTTCGAGGTTCGCTACAAAAACAAGCCCATAAATCCCATGAAGGTGTTAAGATAGGACGGGACAATTGTTTTTATTGCATCTTTGAACTATAGGGCGTTGGGTGTGCTGGGCCAGATGTTATTCTGGTCCAGTTTTGATATAAGATAAAATTGTTTTGGGAGGAGCGTTTTCATGCCAAAATACATATTTGTAACAGGTGGGGTAGTTTCATCCCTTGGGAAAGGAATAACAGCAGCATCTTTAGGTGTCCTTCTGAAGAGAAGGGGGTACAAGGTCTCCATCATAAAGATGGATCCCTACATAAACGTGGACGCCGGAACCATGAACCCCTTTCAGCATGGAGAGGTGTTCGTGACTGATGACGGTTCTGAAACCGACTTGGACTTGGGCCATTATGAGCGGTTCATTGACGAATCTTTAAGTACCCTCAACACGGTCACTACGGGAAAGATATATTCTTCGGTCATATCGAAGGAACGAAGCGGCAAGTACTTAGGAGCGACAGTTCAGGTAATTCCCCATGTTACCAACGAGATACAGGAAAGCATCCTGAAAGTTGATGGCGACGTGGACGTGGTCATAGCGGAGATAGGCGGCACGGTGGGAGACATAGAGGGTCTTCCCTTTTTGGAGGCCATCCGCCAGATGGCCAACAGGGTGGGGAGGAACAACGTGCTCTACTGCCACGTTACCCTGGTGCCGTACATAGCTGCGGCGGGAGAGCTCAAGACCAAGCCTACCCAGCACAGCGTGAACGAGCTGAGAAGGATAGGCATACAGCCGGATGTCATAGTTTGCCGGTCTCAAATGAGGCTGGAAAGGAGCATCAAAGAAAAAATCGCCCTCTTCTGCAGCGTCCCACAGAAGTACGTCATAGAAGCCATAGATGCCCCTACTATTTACGCTGTGCCTCTGCAGCTCAAGGAGCAGAAGTTTGACTCCATAATCCTCGAAAGGTTGGGACTCCCTGCCAACGAAGAACCTTACTTGGATGACTGGAAAGGGTTTGTTCATTCCTACATGAACCCCAAAAAAGAAGTGGAGATCGCCATGGTAGGTAAGTACGTAAGTCACAAGGACGCATACCTTAGCGTTGTGGAGGCTTTGACCCATGCTGGCACCTCTTTGAACCTTAGGGTTAAGCTTCGTCCAGTGGAGGCCGAGGACGTGGAGAAGCATGGTGCAGAGGAGATATTGAAGGGGGTTCAAGGGGTATTGGTCCCCGGAGGGTTTGGATCCAGAGGGGCTGAGGGCAAGATAGAGGCCGCAAGGTACGCCAGGGAGAATGGCATTCCCTATTTTGGGCTGTGTCTTGGCATGCAGATAGCAGCCATCGAGTTTGCCAGGAACGTTTGTGACATAGCAGGTGCCAACAGCGTCGAGTTTGACCCAGGGACGCCTAACCCCGTTATACATCTTATGGACGAGCAGAAAAACGTCGTGGACCTAGGGGGCACGATGCGCCTTGGGCTTTACCCCTGCGAGCTGGAAGAAGGGACAAAGGTAAGGGAAGCCTACGGGGAAAAGCTCATTTATGAAAGGCACAGGCATCGCTACGAATTCAACAACGAATACAGGGAGAGGTTTGAGTCCTGCGGCATGAGAATAGCGGGAATTTGCCCTGGCAGAGACCTGGTTGAGATCATAGAATTAAAGGACCACCCATGGTACGTAGGGGTCCAGTTCCATCCCGAGTTTAAGTCGCGGCCAGTAAGGCCCCATCCTCTTTTCAGAGGATTCGTGGAAGCCGCGTCAAAACAGGGAAGATAAGGAGGGGTAGAAGATGATGAAGAAGGTTTTTATGCTGATTTGCTTGATTTTTGTCCTTGTCATTGCCCAGGCGGCGATGGCGGAAGAGGAGGCCCCGCTGCCCCTCAAGGCGCAGGAGAGAATGGAGATGGTCCTATACGGTGAGCCCATGACTGGAGGATTGATCGAGAGATTGGGCAAGGTGGAGAAGGACCTTTTCGGCCGCGAGCTTCCCGGGAGCATTTCCGAGAGGCAGAGCGGACTTTTGAACTTCATAGAGAACGGTACCTTGGGAAATCCCTCCATGCTTTTCAAGCTTTCCGTCGCTGAGTGGTCGGTAAACCACAAAGTGAACCCAGAAAGCCCCGTAAGCACAAGGATAGATGCCCTGGAGACTTTGCTTGAGGGAAAACCACAAGTCGATAAACCTCTGGCCATGAGGCTTGAGAGGATGTTATCTTTGCTCTTCCCTGATACCCTTACCTGGACAGAGGTGGAGCTTCCGGCCAATACGGTCTTCAAGGCCGCCTTTACCCAGACTATAAGCCCGGCAGTCGCAAAGAAGGGTGATCAGGTCAAACTGGCCTTGGCCCAGGACTTGGTGGTAGACGGAAACTTGGTAGCACCAAGGGGAAGCCTGGTGTTTGCCGAGATAGACAACGTAAAGCCTCCTAGGAGTTTTGGTAGGCCTTCTGAAATAACCTTTGCCTTCAAGCATCTAGTTCCCTTGGGGCCCGAGGTGGTTCCTGTGTTCATGGGAGACAAGGCCATATCCGTCAACAAGGACAACAAGACCATGGCAATAGCTGCTGGAACCAGCGTAGTGGGACTTGTAGCCCTTGGTCCCGTAGGGCTTGCTGGAGGGTTTTTCGTCAAGGGGGATGCCAAGGAGATCCCCGCTGGCACTAATATCTACCTTGAGACCTCCCAGGTGGTTACAGTCCACGCTTGGCCAGTACCTCCAGGACTTCAGGGTATGATAAAAGAAGCAGAAGATATGCCTGTTCCGAGCGATTCAGCTACTAGCGAAGAGACGCTTTCAGAGGGGGAAAATGCAGATGAAGCGAAAGATTAAAAAGATCGTAGCAGTATGCGGCCTTTTCCTGGCCTTGATATCTGGAGTCGCCTCGGCCGTAGATTTAAAGGATCTGATTGGGGTCGTAGGTGGTGGACTCATTGTCAGTGCCCTGGGGAGCCAGCTGAACGACTTCATCAACACCATAACCTTCAACAAGGGAGTGGGGACCAACGAGGAGACCAAGGTGGTACCCATAGTGTCGGTGGGCAGTGGAGTTGCCATTGGTGCCGCCCAGGTGGCTGGTCCCAAGGACGCTGTTGCTAAGGTCCAGGCCGTGGCCCAGCTTGAGGTTACCTTTCAGGACAGGATAAGAATAAAGGTATTGATACCCATAGACTCCAAAAATCCTCTGGAGCGCTTCAGAAGGGTCCAGCAGGTAGGGGTATCGGCCATCATCGACTACAAGCTATAAGGTACTGGCAGTCGTTCTGACATGAACTGGAAGAAAGCCTTACCGCTGGTTGTGCTAGCCCTTTCTGTCCTATGGGCCGTTATGCTCTACAGGGACCTCAATGTTACGCCAGGGGAACGAAAGGACAAAGAGGTTCCAGACGTGACCTTGGAGGATGTGGAGGTCCAGAGGGATATATCGGGGGACCTTTGGACCCTCCATGCGGAGAGGGCCCAACGCTTCGGGGACAAGAACAACCTTGAGTTGATAAAGGTAAAATCGGTCACGAAAGATGGCGCTCTGTGGTTCATGGACGCTCCCAGGGGCACGGTCACCGATGATGGCAAGGTGGCTGAACTTTGGAATGTGAAGGGACGGGCAGAAAAGTTCAATCCTCCCTTCAGCTGGAAGGGCAAGAAAGCCCAGTGGAACCAGGAGGGAAACTGTTGGCTTTTTCCCGAGGGGCTGTCCATTGAGGGCAGGGACTTTTTCGCGGAAGGATCTTTGGGTGTAGTAGAGATGAGTGGGAAGGTAACCTTGGAAGGTGGGGCGTACGCGAGATGGGAAGACCAGCGATGAAGATTTTTTTGAGCTTTATCCTTGTGGCGGCTGTGATGCTTGTTCCGACTGTTGTGATGGCTTCTCCTAACGGTGAAGTGGTGCTTGAGGGAGACTCGGTCACGTACGAACAGGAATCAGGCTTAGCTTATGCTGAAGGAAACGTAAAGATAAGGTACTCTGACATACGAGTTTGGGCCGTCAAGGCATCATACGACACTCGGTCGAGCAAGGTTGAGGCTTTGGGAACCAAAGAAAGTCCCATCGTCATAATCCAGGGCGCCCAGCGCCTGGAGGGTCAAACCCTCAAACTGGACCTTACCACTGGCGAGGGAACCCTCACCGAAGCCCATGGAAGTTACCCTGCAGAAAGGGGCAACGTCTACGCCAAAGGTGGAGTGGTTGCCACCATAAAGACCAAATCCCTGGCGGAAGCTGGATGGGTGAATAAGGTCCCTCCTATTTCCAAGATAAAGAGTGACAGGGTCTACAAGTGGGAAAGGACTACCTTGACTACCTGTCCGGAGCCCGTTCCTCACTACAGTCTCAAGACAAAGAAGATCATAGTGTTCCCTGGCTACAGGGCTGTGGCCACAAAGCCCAGGGTGTACATCAAGGAGCATTTCCTCTTTACTTATCCTTTTGACTATATAGTTCCCCTAACAGAGAAAGAGGAAGCTTCTCCTCTTATGCCTACCTTTGTGTACGACTCTGACAAGGGCGTAGGTCTTTCCATAGGAAGCGTCTACAAGGCAGGGGATGTATACGGCAGATGGAAGGCTTACTACTGGTCGAAGAAAGATTTCGAGGGGGCACTGCAGGCCTATTGGGCAGCGACCAGTAATTTGAAGCTTTTCGCCGAAGGAGATTATAGTTGGGACTCCGACAGGGATGAAAAGCGATTCAGGCCCAAGTGGGGGGCCGTATACGACGACGGCAGTTGGTACGCAAGGCTTTGGTGGTCCCAGGCCGAGAATGTCACGGTCGAGAAGGCCCTGGGGGACACCTTCAAGGGAACGTTATGGAGGAAACCGGAGTTTGAGGTGCGAAGCCCTAGTTACGAGCTTGAGAGCATAAAGAGCAAGGTGACGTTGCGCGGCCTTTGGGGGGAGTATGAGACCTCTGCGTACGACGGAAGCGATGAAGTGTCCATAAAGCGCACAGCCTTGGGTGCGTCCCTTTCGGGAGGGACATCCCTTGGGGACGTAAGGCCTTATTGGTACGCCAGTCAGTGGCATTACGACTACAGTGGAGCTGGTGACACTCAGGACGTGACCTATGTCAGGGCTGGCGTGGCCTGGAGTTTAGGCAAGGTGGATTTCGCCAGTACTTGGGCGAGAAGGTGGGTATGGGGCGATTCTCCCATGTCCTGGGATGACTATTCAGATTCAGAGGCCTTCTACCAGAAGGTGTCCTTCCCCTTGAGTGAAACCTGGAGAGCTACGGTGCGTTGGGGGTATAACCTTAGGTCCGAGGATCTAGAGGAAATGTACTATCGCCTGGGATATTCCAACAACTGCTGCTACAGGTTCAGCGTGGAATACAGGGATGACCTGACCAACGAAAACGACGACTGGGCAGGATTTGTCTTCGTCCTGGACGCTTTCCCCAGCAATCCCTTCTTTTTCAACACTCGAACTATCCAGGAGTTCGATAAGTGATGGAGATGCTTAAAAACGTGAAAATAGGGGTTATATACGGAGGGGATAGCCCAGAACGTGAAGTTTCCCTCGCAAGTGGTACGGCGGTACTTAAGGCGTTGGAGGAGCTTGATTTGAAAGTGGAGCCTCTTTTGGTTTCCTCTGCGCTTGATGCCGTGTCTAAAGTTCAGTCTTCAAGATGTGACGTTTTCTTTGTCGCCCTTCATGGCAGCTGGGGAGAGGACGGAAGGCTTCAGGGAGCCTTGGATCTTTTGGGCAAAAAATATACAGGGTCAGGACACGAAAGCTGCGCCCTCGCCATGGATAAAAGGGTGAGCAAGGCCATATTTGAAAGCTGCAAAATCCCAACAGCACCTTATGTCGTCCTCCAAAGGGACAAATTCCTGGGGAATCTGAACCAAAAGCTTGAGGAGCTTTTGTGCCTTTGGCAGGCAGTGGTTGTTAAGCCCTCGGGGTGTGGCAGCACGGTGGGTGTTACCATTGCCCGCGACGTTGAAACTATATGTAAGGGGATACGTGAGGCCAGCCAGTACGATCAGGTGCTTTTGGTTGAAAAATACATCCCCGGCAGGGAGATAACCGTGACAGTGTGGGAAGAGGAAGGGAAGGTAGAAGCCCTTCCGATCGTGGAGATCATACCGAAGGAAGGATTTTACGATTATAGGGCCAAGTACACTTCTGGGATCACTAGATATCAGTGTCCAGCGGATCTTCCTGATGAAGTGGGGGCTCGCGTAAAGGAAGTGGCTGTTGCATCCCACCTTGCACTGGGGTGTCGAGTTTACAGCAGGGTAGACATCCGGCTTTCGGAAGATGGAACACCTTACGTTCTGGAAGTGAACACTGCCCCCGGCATGACCGCCACCAGCTTGGTGCCTAAAGCAGCTAGTGCCATGGGGTGGTCCTTCCCTGAACTTGTAGCAAGAATAGTGATAAATTCCCTTAGAAAATATAAGTGAGGGGTAGATTTTCCTACCCCTCACTTGTGCCTAATTTTAGACTTTTATGTCCTTGATCATGAGTTTTCTGATTCCCTTGGGGACTTTGACCTCCACCTTTTCGCCTGGAGCTTTACCTATTATGGCCTGTCCTACGGGGCTTGCGACGGAAATCTTGCCCGCCTTGGGGTCAGCCTCCTCCGAGCCTACGATGGTGTACTTAAGTTCCTTTGACGTGTCCAGGTCCAGGAGGGTGACAGTGGTTCCCAAGCTCACCTTGCTTGCGTCAATGTCTGCTTCGTCGACTATCCTCGCCTTGCCTAGCTGATATTCCAGCCACTGGATTCTGCTTTCAAGTTTTGCCTGGGCGTCCTTTGCAGCGTGGTACTCGGCGTTTTCACTGAGGTCCCCGAAACTGCGGGCCTCTTCCAGCATCTTGGATATTTCCTGCCTGCCCTCGCTTCTAAGTCTTACTAGCTCCGCCTTTAGTTTTTCATACCCTTCCCTGGTTAGGACTATGTAATCGGCAAGAGTCTGTTCAGTCATATAACCAACTCCCCTCAAGAGGCTAATCCCATTTGGTGGAGGTATTTTATCAGACAATTTCGCAAACAGCAAGAAAAGTTTCAATTTATGTGTTGCAGGGGAGTGGTATCGCCCCCGTGAGTAAGGGATGACATTTCTTTTCCATCGTTCGACATAGGATATTTTGTATAGTGGGGGTTGACAGGTCCAAAGGGTGGGGGTATAAATTCATTTAAAATAAAAATTCATGTGCCAAAGGCGATGAAGGGGACGAGTACCTGAAATCGAGCGGCCAGAGAGGGAAACCAAAAGCTGAGAGGTTTCCTCCGCAACGAGCAGGGAAAACCACCCTGGAGCTGGGTCCGAAGCCCACCTAAAGGGATAAGGATACCGGGGTTCGCCCCTTACAGCGAGAAAGAGAGCCGGTCCTACTTTTGGGGCCGGAACTGGAGTGGAACCGCGGAAGTCTTTTCCGTCTCCTAGGAGGCGGAAAAGACTTTTTTATATATAGGCTGCGGCAAGGAGGGAGGAAAAAGAAAATGGCTGGACTGCTCGAAAGGTACAGAAAATACTTTCCTATAACCGATGATACGCCTATCGAGACCTTGGGGGAGGGAGAAACGCCCCTAGTGAAACTCAATAAAATAGGCTCAGAGTTGGGAGTGGAGCTCTACGGGAAATATGAGGGCGCCAATCCTACAGGCTCCTTCAAGGATCGGGGCATGGTTTTGGCCATGGCCAAGGCAGCAGAAGGTGGGGCTAAGGCCGTGATATGTGCATCGACGGGGAACACTTCTGCCTCTGCTGCAGCCTATGCCGCAAGGTTTGGCCTTAAATGTTATGTTTTACTGCCCGCAGGCAAGGTTGCCTTGGGAAAGCTGTCCCAAGCTTTGGTGTATGGGGCTAAGGTCATAGCCATAAGGGGTAATTTCGACCGTGCGTTGGAACTGGCCAGGAAAGCCTCCAGCGAGATGGGGCTTGCCATAGTCAACTCGGTAAATCCATACAGGCTTTGGGGTCAGCGCAGCGGTGCTTGGGAGGTATGCGATGAACTTGGTGTTTCTCCAGATTGGATGGTGCTTCCCGTAGGGAACGCTGGAAACATAACGGCCTATTGGACTGGTTTCGTGCAGTACAAAAATGAGGGCAAGATAAAAAAGGTTCCCCAAATGGTGGGCATCCAGGCCCAGGGAGCCTCGCCCCTTGTTTCGGGTGAAAGTTTTCCGAATCCTGAGACCGTGGCAACTGCAATACGCATAGGGCATCCGGTGAACGGCAAGAAAGCTGCCTGGGCAGTCAGGATGTCCGGTGGGTTCTTTTCCGCCGTCTCCGATGAGGAGATACTCCTTGCCCAGAAAGAGCTGGCCTCAAAGGAGGGAGTTTTCGCAGAACCTGCTTCCTGCGCTCCCCTTGCAGGGCTCAAGAAGGCAAAGAGGGAGGGCAAACTTCCCGAGGGTATAAAGGTGGTTATGGTGTTGACTGGGAACGGCCTCAAAGATCCTCAGGTGATCCTTTCAGGTCAGGAGGAAATTTGTGAGATAGACGGTGACGAATCCCAGTTGAGGGAGGTGCTGAGCCAATGATGGAACCTATCTTCAGGGTGAAAGTTCCAGCCACTTCGGCCAATCTCGGTTCAGGTTTCGACACCATGGGCCTTGCTCTGAGTTTGTACAACTTCTACGACGTTCTGGCCCTTGATGAACCTGGAGCCTACAAGGTGGAGGTTTATGGAGAAGGGGCAGCTGAACTGGAGAAAGCAGACGTGAACCTGATAATAAAAAGCTACGAACAGGCCTGCAGCGAATGGGGCATGGAAAGCCCTGGGTTGACCATAAGATGCCTGAACGCTATCCCCTTCTATCGAGGGCTCGGAAGCAGCGCAAGCGCAATAGCCGGAGGGGTAATGATAGCCAACGCCCTCAGGGAGGATCCCTTGAGCGTTGAGGAGCTCCTTCCTCTCATGGTCAGGATGGAGGGGCATCCGGACAACATAGTTCCGTGCTGCCTTGGAGGCATGGTGGTAAGCTGCATGAACGGCACCCAGCTGCGCTATGTGAGGTTGCCGTCACCTCCAAAGGAGATAAGCGCGGTAGTTGCAGTCCCTGAAGTGCATGTGAGTACAAAGGACGCAAGGCAGGCCCTTCCCGCGCAGATAAGCCACGAGGACGCCGTCTTTTCCCTCAATAGGGCAGCCCTTCTTGCTGCTTCCTGGGCCGTAGGTAAGTGGGAAAACCTGACCTGGGCCATGGACGACAGGCTCCATCAGCCTTTCAGGGCCAAGCTCTTTCCAGGAGGCGAGGAGATACTGGAGGAGGTAAAGAAGGTCAGAGGGTGCCTTGGGGTAGCTATAAGCGGCTCTGGCCCCAGCATGCTTGCTCTCACTCACGGTTCGCCCCGGGAGGTAGCCGAGGCCATGTGCAGGCTTTTCACCAAGAACAACTTGCGGTCTCGTTTCTTTGTTTTATCTGTTGACGAAGATGGGGCCACCATAGAGAAGGTCGCAGAAGAGGAGGAGGTTGTGGCATGAGGCTTCAGGTGATGAAGTTCGGAGGGTCCTCCGTAGCGACGCCAGAGAGGATGGCGCTGGTCGCATCGAAGATAAAAAAGTTTCATCAGGAAGTGGGTCGCACTGTAGTGGTAGTATCGGCGATGGGGGACACCACCGACAGACTGCTTCAACTTGCCAGAGAGTTCTGCACTGCATCCAGGCATAGGGAGATAGATCAGTTGGTAGCCACTGGAGAACAGCAGAGTACAGCCCTTTTGGCAATGGCCTTGGAAAGGGAGGGGTTAAAGGCTCAATCTCTCTCGGGGGCTTTAGTGGGTATAAAGGCCAGAGGTCCCTATACGGATGGCAGGATAAATGGTATAGATCCTAAAAACGTAATAAACATACTCGAAGATGGAGCGATTCCGGTCGTAGCAGGTTTTCAGGCTGTCAACGAAAAGGGAGACATCGTGACGTTGGGGAGGGGTGGATCGGACCTGTCTGCGGTAGCCTTGGCGGCGGCGCTGGATGCTGAAAAGTGCTGCATATTTACCGATGTAGCAGGGATTTACACCGCCGATCCGAGGATGGTGCCCGCTGCGAGGAAGTTGGAAAAAATATCTTACGAGGAGTGCATGGAGATGGCCTCCATGGGGGCCAAGGTGATGCAGGCAAGAAGTGTAGAACTAGCTGAAAGGTATGATGTGCCAGTCTACGTGGCTTCTAGCTTCAGTGAAGAGAGGGGGACATGGATCGTGCGAGAGGACGTAAAGGAAAACTTCTTGGTGAAAGCTGTAGCCAGCGATACTAACGTTGCCAAGGTGGCCCTTCTGGGCGTTCCTGATGTGCCGGGTATGGCGGCGGAGGTGTTTCAGGCCTTATCCTCCGGTGGGGTGAGTGCCGAAATGATCATACAGAGCGTGATGAGGGGGCAGATAAACGACATTGCTTTTTTGGTCAAAAAGGAAAGCCTTGGAGATGCCATAGATATCTGCCGAGATATAGCCAGAAAGATAAAAGCCCAAGGGGTGGCTTTCGACACGGAAATAGGCAAGGTCTCCATCATAGGAGCGGGCATAACGAGCCATCCCGAGGTGCCAGCACGGATGTTTGCTGCTCTTGCGTCCGAGGGGATAAACCTGGACATGATATCTTCAACGGCCTTGTCCATAACCTGTGTGGTGGGAGCCAAGGACGTGGAAAAAGCGGCCAAGACGCTCCACAAGGTCTTCATAGAGGAGGGTAAATAGCCATGAGGGTAGCGGTACTTGGGGCGACAGGTCTGGTAGGTTCGGAAATGATAAAGGTCCTCGAAGAGAGGGCTTTCCCGGTGGACGAACTGGTACCCTTGGCATCGGAGCGATCAGCGGGGAAAGAAGTATTTTTTAAGGGTAAGCCCTATGAAGTGAGGGCCGTGGAAGAAGGGGCTTTTGAAGGGGTAGACCTTGCTCTATTCTCCGCAGGGTCTGGCCCATCCCGGAAATGGGCTCCCGTAGCGGTCTCTAAGGGTGCCGTTGTGGTGGATAACAGTTCCGCATGGAGGATGGAGGAAGATATCCCCCTGGTGGTCCCTGAGGTGAACCCTCATGCCTTGGAGGGGCACAAAGGCATCATTGCCAATCCAAATTGTGCTACCATACAGGCCGTTGTGGCTTTGAAACCTCTCCATGATTTCTTTGGACTGGAAAAGGTGCAGGTGGTCACCTTCCAGTCGGTCTCCGGTACGGGGCTTGAAGCCCTTGACGAGCTCAAGGAAGGAAGCTTGGCGGTCCTTGAAGGCTCCTCTCCAAAAAACTTCCTCTACCCCAAACCGATAGCTTTTAACGTCCTGCCTCATATAGGCAAGATAGATGAGAGGGGAATAAGTGAGGAAGAATACAAGATGATGAACGAGTCAAAGAAGATAATGGAGCTTCCAGAACTTGTGGTCAGCTGCACCGCCGTAAGGGTTCCGGTCTTCAGGGGGCATTCTGAGGCCATAGTGGCTACCTTCAAAGAGGAACCTTCGTTGCAGGATGCCTTCAAGGCCCTCTCAGAGGCTCCGGGAGTTTCCCTTATGGATGACCCGGGGTGCTCCTACAGCGTGCCAAGTGAGGCGGCGGGAACGGACCCCGTCTTCGTTGGTAGGGTAAGGAAGGAACCCCTTTGTGAAAGGTCCCTGTCCCTGTGGGTGGTGGCGGACAACATAAGGAAAGGGGCGGCGCTTAACGCAGTCCAGATAGCAGAGGAACTCATAAGGAAAGGACTTATATAGTAGTTGTGTGGTGCCTTTGGGCTTCTCATAAGGTAAAATAAAATAGATCCTCAGGAGAGGTGGATAATCTTTAAAGAAGGGTGAGCATGTCCTATGCGTAAAAGTCTTGTTTTGTTGATAGCGTTCGTTTTGGTGTTTTTTTCTGCGGTCGTTTCCCTTGCGGGAGCCATGGAGCTATTTGCTGACAAGTTGGTTTACGATCCCGATGACGGTACGATAACTGCAGAAGGAAATGTAAACGTGAAAGGAGTGGACATGTTCGCCGAGGCTGTGAAGGGGAAGGCCTCCGCTGATGGAAGCAAGATGGAACTTCAAGAAAAGGTGAGGATCCGCTCCATCAAGGACCCCATGCTCATAGAGTGCGCCAAGGCTCAAGCGATTTTGACCGAGCATGGGCGGAAAGTGACCTGCTGGGAAGTTCAAAGGTTCGTTCATGAAGCAAGAGGGGTCACCATGAGTGCAGAAAAGGTGGTGGGGCTTCTGAAGGACGGAGCCTTTGAGAACATAAAGGCCACGGGGAACGTAAAGGCCCAGATGAAGGACAAAAACAAGAAAACCGTGACAGTGACCTCGAAGAGTGCCTATTACGGCAGCAAGAAGGGGACGGTTCTTTTTCAGGGCGAGGCTTTTGCTGTGACTGAGGACAGGACCGTTGAAGCTGATAAGTTCACCTACTATCTTGCCGATGGAAAAATAAAGGCTGAGGGCTCCACCAAAACGGTCTTCATCCTTAAAGATCAGGAGAAAGAGTAATGGCTGAGAAGTATCTATGGGCCCGGGGGCTTTCCAAGTCGTACAAGGGCCGGAAGGTGGTTTCCTCCGTGGATATCACAGTGAGGCAGGGTGAGATAGTTGGCCTTTTGGGCCCCAACGGAGCAGGAAAGACCACTACTTTCTACATGGTTCTGGGACTTGTCAAACCTGATGGTGGCAGGGTTCTCATAAACAACGAGGACATAACGGACCTTCCCATGTACAGGAGGGCAAGATGCGGCATAGGTTATCTGCCTCAGGAAGCCTCCATCTTCAGGAACCTCACTGTGAAGGAAAACCTTGAGCTGGTCCTGGAGGAGAGGGGCATCACTGGCAAGGAAAAAGAAAAAGAGGTAGACAGGTTGATAGAAGAGTTCAGCTTGGGGCATGTAGCCCACATCCCAGGATATGCCTTAAGCGGGGGAGAAAGGCGCAGGGTGGAGATAGCCAGGACTTTGGCCATTGAGCCTGCCTTCATACTTCTTGATGAGCCCTTCAGTGGTATCGATCCCATAGCGGTTTACGACATACAGCAGATAATATTGGAGATACGCACCAAGGGGTACGGCATACTTCTGACGGACCACAGCGTTAGGGAGACCTTGGCCATAACCGACCGAACGTACCTTATCCACCAGGGCAAGATCCTGATAGAGGGTACTCCGTCGGAGGTCGCTGAGAGCGAAGTTGCAAGGAAGTTTTATTTGGGCGAGCGCTTCTCCTGGTGAAGCCATGGGATGGTGTGCCAGGCCTTTTGGCGGATCTTCTTTTCTATCATGTCCACAGCCTCTGCCACTGGCTCTGATAGGCCTTGGCCTAATGCAAGGCTGTAAGGTTGTATGGCTATCAGAACTATCTCCACGAGGTTTCTGTATGGCTCAAGCATTAACCCCAGCGGCAGGCCGTGGGAAGAGAAGTTTACCGATTCTTCTTCGTCCAGTGACAACAAGAAGGTGGAGCCTGGCTCTGCTCCAAGGTCGGCAGCGTCAACCACAAGAAGAGTCTTGGTGGTTTGCGGATCTATGGTTTTCAAGAAGTTTTCTGGGGTTAGGCCACACTCGTAGGCGGTGCAAAAAGGTGGAGGGTCTTGCTGTATCTTTCTTGCCAGCACTACTCCGGCTGCATCGTCGCCGAGAAGTTCATTGCCAAGTCCCCAGATGAGTGTATTATTTCTCATGTTGCTATCAATCCTTTCTTCGTCAAGTTTAAGAGGAGGTTCTTAAATGTCTTCCCGAAGTTCCAGCATGGTTCGCCACTCCATAAAGATGATGGCCGGAACCTTTGTGAGCAGGATATTGGGCCTTTTGAGGGAGGTCTTGATAGCCTCTCTCTTTGGGGCCACTGGGAAACTGGATGCTTTCCTGGTGGCCTATACCCTGGCAAACCTTACCAGGCGCCTTTTGGCTGAGGGGGCCCTTTCTGCCGCGTTCGTGCCGGTTTTCTCTCAGTTGCTCAAAAAAGAAGGCAAAGGCCGTGCTTTCTCTTTGGCCTCTCAGATATTAACCGTATTGCTGGTTGTAACTATTCCTTTGATAATTCTAGGAGCCATCCTTGCACCGAAGCTGGTGTCTATCTTGGCGCCAGGCTTTGGCTCTTTTTACTCTGAGCTGGCTAGTCAGCTTACCGTTCTGATGCTTCCTTTTCTTCTGTTCATATCTGTCGCAGCTTTGGCCATGGGCATACTGAACTCCCTCGGGTGTTTTTTCGTGCCCGCCGTGGCTCCTGCGCTCAGCAACGTGGTATTCATAGTCCTTGTTGTAATTTTAGCACCAAAGATGGAAATTTACAGTTTGGCATGGGCCGTGTTGGCTGGAGGGTTCGCTCAATGCGCTCTCCAATGGTTCTGGATAAGGCGTTGGAATTTCACTCTCTTGCCCGCAGTGCCTGACAGAAAGGATGAATCTCTTAAAAAGACGTTGCGCCTGTTCTTGCCCTATGCCGCGGGGCTTTCTATAACCCAACTGATTCCCGTTTTCAGCAGGATCTTGGGCTCTTTCCTTCAGGAAGGGTCCATCTCCGTGTTGAATTATGCCGACAGAGTGCTTCAACTTCCCTTGGGGCTTTTCATCATAGCCATTTCTCAAGCAGTGTTGCCTCTTTTCGCCCATCTTGCCATGGAGGACGAAGATTCCTTTAGAAAAGGACTGGAGGAGGCTTTGCAGTTTGCCCTTTTCATAGTAGCCCCAGTGGTAGTGGGAATGGTGTTGCTCAGTGAGGAAATTGTACATTTTCTGTTCTTCCGGGGTGCCTTCGGTACGTGGGCGTGGAAGGGCACCTCGTGGGCGCTTTTGTTGTTCGTGCTGGGACTGCCGGGCACCTCTTGCCTTACCGTGCTTTTGAGGGCCTTCTACGCCAAGGGGTGCTCCAGGGAACCTGTAATAATATCGGTTTTCAGCGTTGTACTTTACGTAGCTTTCGGTTTTCTGCTCATGAAGCCCTACTCCTATGGAGGATTGGCTGCAGCGTCTTCTATATCCTTTACCCTCACAGCCGTTCTGGGAGGCGCTCTCCTTGCCAAAAGGGGTATAAAGGTGAACCCCTTCAATGTTTCTTGGCTTGCGAAAATTTCTCCGGGGCTTGTCTTGATGGGCGCTACGGTGTATTTTCTCAAAGTACTTTGGGTTTACCCCTTAAATGGCAGCCTTCTCGGAAAAGGGCTTTGGATGGTGGCTGCTACTGCTTCAGGGGCCCTCTCTTATGGAGTTGTGACATGGATTGCAAGGTGCAGGGAGTGGGAGTGGATCCTTGGAGCTTTAGGTAAAACCTCAAAGAATAAGGGCGAATAAACGACGAAAAGGAGGCAGCATGCTGTGATAAGAAAGGCGGCGTTACCTTTTTTGATGTTCTTGATTCTGTTTGGCATGTTTTCCTCAGGTGCCTTTGCGGTGCAGGAGGATTTGGAGAGGTTGCTGGAGGAAAGAACAGCGGTACTGTATGTTGAGGGCCAGAAGCTGGGGAACTTGATAATAGGTGCCCGGGCCAAGCTGGAGTTCATATACGTCGACGCTCCTCTGGTGAGGGCTGTGAAGGAGAGCGACAGGGCCCCCTCTTGGTTGGAATGGCACGTCAACAAATACGGTTCAGATGAAGCCAAGGGCAAGAGCCTTTTTATCTTGAGGGTGGAAACTTTCAAGCCCTTTACTTTGGTACCGGAGATGATAACCATAAACGATCTAAAGCTCAGCGATGAAAACGTCCTGACTAGAAAGGAGTTCGCTCCCCTAGGGGAGCTTCCAAGCTCCTTCAGTGGTGCTTTGGTGTTGGCGATTCCAAGGGAACTCGTGAGGCCTGGCCAAGAGGTCAAGTTCAGTTGCGGAGGTGGCGAGGTAACATGGGTTGCACCAAAGAAGTAAAACTGACTCACGTTTACAGGTGCCCTTCCTGTGGTAACAGGTTCTCTTCATCGAGCCCAACTTTTCGGTGTCCCAAGTGCAGGAGCAAGTTTCTGATCCACGAGGAAGGACCCCCTCTCAAGAGGGCGAAAAACTGCAGGGGCTCCTGTTCTGGATGCAGTGGATGCGGAGGTTAAGATTCAGATGATTACCTTAGGTATAGAGACTAGCTGTGACGACACGGGCCTGGCTCTGCTTGAAGGGCCCCGGAGGGTGCTGGCTGACGTCTTGCACAGCCAGGTGGAGGTCCATGCCCCCTTTGGAGGGGTCGTTCCGGAGGTGGCTTCCAGGCTGCATCAAGATGCCTTTCTGCCTCTTTTGATGAGGCTGTTGGAGTCCGCTCAGATCAAGGACCCCAAAAAGGAAATAGATCTTATAGCGGTGACCGTGGGGCCAGGCCTTATGGGGTCTCTTTTGGTGGGAGTGATGTCAGCAAAAGGGCTTGCTCAGGCGTGGGGTGTGCCCATAGTGGGAGTCAACCATCTGGAAGGCCATATCTTCGCCAACGTAATGGCCCATGGAGAATTGGTCCCTCCCTTTTTAAGCTTGGTGGTTTCTGGCGGCCACACGGAAATATACGAAGTACTGGACTACGGAAACTACAACCTCCTGGGCAGGACGAGGGATGATGCAGCCGGAGAGTGCTTCGACAAGGTGGCTAAGTTGTTGGACCTTCCTTATCCTGGAGGCCCCATAATAGACAAGCTGGCCCAAAAAGGAGAATCTACGACCTTTGATTTCCCTGTGCCCCTATCGAACTCAGGGGAGGTTGAGTTCAGCTTCAGTGGTCTTAAGACGGCGGTCCTATGGGCGATAAAGAAGCTGAAAGCGAAAGGTCAAGCTATACCCGTGGAAGATATCTGCGCTTCCTTTCAACGTGCCGTAGTTGAGTCCCTAGTGGGAAAAGTCAGGCTGGCGGTAAAGAAAACTGGCATAAGGAAGGTTGCTATATCGGGTGGTGTTGCGGCGAATTCAGCCCTAAGGGAGGCCCTGAGAAAGGAAAGAGACATAGAGGCCTTTATTCCCCCGGTGAAGATGTGTACCGATAATGGCATAATGATCGCAGCTGCTGGCTACAACAGGTACATGAGGGGACACGTGGACGACCTTCGCATAAACCCCAATCCTTCCATGAGTTTATAAAAACAAGCAAAACAAAGAGAAAAAAAGCATAATAAAAAGAAATATTGGCTACGCGGGGAATAATCGACTTTATTTCCCGTTTAACACTCTTGAGTAGCCGCTTCCTTGCATGTACTATCATTCGCGGTCAGGTTAGCACTCACAGCTAGCGAGTGCTAATATAGAAAGAAGATCCGTAGAAACATTAAAGAATACAAGATAAGGAGGGAATAGCGAAATGAAGCTTAAGCCACTTGGTGACAGGATAGTTGTAAAGGTTGTAACTCAAGAAGAGAAGACTAAAGGTGGAATAGTCCTTCCCGATACCGCAAAGGAGAAGCCTCAGGAAGGCGAGGTAATCGCTGTAGGTACCGGCAGGGTGCTTGATAACGGTCAGAGATTGCCTCTCGAGGTAAAAGTTGGAGATCGCGTGATCTTCAGCAAGTACGGCGGTACTGAAGTTAAGGTAGAAGGTGACGAGTACCTCATCTTGAGTGAAAGGGATATATTGGCCATCCTTGAGAAATAATCTGCTTGGGGATAATTTTTAAAAGACCGAAAGGAGGAAGTAGCAATGCCAAAGATGCTTGCTTTTAACGAAGAAGCCCGTAGAGCTTTAGAGCGTGGTATTAACAAAGTTGCAGATACAGTAGGTGTTACCCTTGGTCCAAAGGGTCGCAACGTAGTCCTGGAGAAGAAGTTCGGTTCTCCCACGATAACCAATGACGGTGTAACCATCGCCAAGGAGATAGAGCTTGAGGATCCCTTTGAGAACATGGGAGCTCAGCTGCTCAAGGAAGTTGCTTCTAAGACCAACGATGTCGCTGGTGACGGTACTACGACTGCTACCATTCTCGCTAGGGCAATGATAAACGAAGGTATGAAGAACGTTGCCGCTGGCGCCAATGGTATGCTCATGCGCAGAGGTATAGAGAAGGCTGTTGACGTCGTGGTCGATGAGCTAAAGAAACTTGCTATTCCCGTCAAGGAAAAAGAGAAGATTGCCCAGGTTGCAGCCATATCCGCTAACGACAAGGCTGTTGGCGAGCTGATCGCCGAGGCCATGGAAAAGGTTGGAGAAGAGGGCGTTATCACTGTAGAGGATAGCCAGACCGTGGGGACCACCCTTGAGGTTGTTGAGGGTCTCCAGTTCGACAAAGGTTATGTGAGCCCATACATGATGACCGATGCCGAGAGGATGGAGGCAAGCCTCGAGGATGCTTACATCCTTATCCACGATGGTAAGATAAGCAGCGTCAAGGACCTCATTCCTCTCCTTGAGAAGGTTGTACAGACCGGTAAGCCTCTGTTGATAATCGCTGAGGACATAGAGGGCGAGGCCCTTGCCACCTTGGTGGTCAACAAGCTCCGTGGCGTGATGCAGGTTGTCGCCGTAAAGGCTCCTGGCTTCGGCGAGAGAAGGAAAGCCATGCTCCAGGATATAGCCATAGTGACCGGTGGTCAGGTCATCTCCGAGGATGTGGGCATCAAGCTTGAGAACGCTGATCTATCCATGCTCGGTCGCGCTAAGAAGGTCCGCGTGACCAAGGAAGAGACCACCATCGTAGAGGGTGCCGGTGATCCTGATGCCATAAGGAAGAGGGCTGCCCAGATCAAGGCCGAACTTGAGGAGTCCACTTCCGAGTACGACAAGGAAAAACTTCAGGAGCGCCTTGCCAAGCTTGTCGGTGGCGTGGCTGTGATCCAGGTTGGTGCCGCTACTGAGACTGAGCAGAAGGAGCTCAAGCACAGGATCGAGGACGCTCTCAACGCTACCCGCGCGGCGGTAGAAGAGGGTATAGTAGCTGGTGGTGGCGTGGCTCTCTTGAATGCCTCCGAGGCTCTGGACAAATTCATTGAGGAGCTCGAGGGCGACGAGAGGACCGGTGCCATGATAGTGAAGAAAGCTCTTACCGCTCCTGTGTACCTCATCGCCACTAACGCTGGTTATCAGGGCGATGTGGTCATAGAGAAGGTCAAGAGCCTCAAGAAGGGCCACGGCCTCAATGCTGCTACCGGCGAGTACGAGGACCTCGTGAAGGCCGGTATCATCGACCCAGTGAAGGTCACCCGCAGTGCCCTTCAGAACGCTGGCTCCATCGCGGCCATGGTCTTGACGACCGAAGCCTTGGTCGCCGATAAGCCGAAGAAAGAAAACGAGAACCCCATGCCAGCAGCAGGTATGGACTACTAGTAAAGTAAAAAGACCTAGAAGGGGCCTTCCTCGGAAGGTCCCTTTTCTTTTTATGGGGGTTTTCTGATAAACTTTACATGATGCAATATTTCGATCAGGAGGATAGAGCCACAATGGGAAATTCAACTTCGGCAATTGAGGAAAAGGTTATAGTTCTAGACTGCGGTTCTCAGTACACTCAGCTCATAGCCAGGAGGATAAGGGAGCTTGGCGTTTACAGTGAAATACTTCCTTGGGATACCCCTTACGAGGAAATAGCGCAACAATCCCCTAAGGGTATAGTGATTTCAGGAGGTCCCTCCTCCGTTAGAGAGGAGGATTCCCCGACGGTCCCAGAGGACGTATTGAGTGGTAAAGTTCCCGTACTTGGAATATGTTACGGCATGCAGCTTATTGCTCACATGTTGGGTGGAGTGGTCAAGAAAGGGCCCTTCGCCGAGTACGGTAAGGCCACGGTTAATGTGACCGATCCAAATGCCGACATTTTCTATGGAGTTTCCTCCCCCCTTCAGGTATGGATGAGCCACTGGGACTACGTGGAACAGCCCCCCAAAGGTTTCAAAGTGGCAGCCAGGAGCGAATCGGGAATGATAGCGTCCATATATAACGATGACCTGAATGTATGGGCTCTTCAATTTCATCCCGAGGTGTGGCACACCCAGCAGGGCAGCAAAATATTGGAAAACTTCCTTTTTAAGATATGTAAATGCAAGGGGCTTTGGGACCTAGAGGGCTGGATAGACATGATGACAAAACAAATAAAAGAGACCGTAGGGCAAGACAAGGTCATATGTGGCCTTTCTGGCGGAGTGGACTCCACAGTGGCTGCAGTTTTGACCCACAAGGCCATAGGGGACAACCTTGAATGTATTTTCGTAGACAACGGTCTCTTGAGGATGAACGAGGCCCAGGAAGTGTTGAAAGTCTACGAGGATCTGCATCTGAAGGTCCATGCCGTAGATGCCAGAGAGGAGTTCCTTAGCGCCCTGAAAGGTGTAACGGATCCAGAAAGAAAGAGGAAGATTATCGGTGAAATATTCATAAGGGTCTTCGAGAAAAAAGCCAACGAGATAGGTGGCGCCAAGTGGCTGCTTCAGGGTACGGTGTACCCCGATGTGATAGAAAGCGGGAAGAAAGGTAAGGACGCTGCCGTCATAAAGAGCCACCACAACGTGGGGGGCTTGCCGGAGGAGATGGATTTAAAGGTCTTAGAACCCCTTAGAGATCTCTTCAAGGACGAGGTCAGAAGAATAGGGGCCATGCTGGATGTGCCCGAGGTCATTTTGAAACGGCACCCATTCCCAGGGCCTGGACTAGCGGTTAGATGTTTGGGTGAGATCACTCCTGAACGCCTTGATACGCTGAGGAAGGCTGACAAAATCTTCTTGGAAGAAATAAGAAAAGAGGGGCTTTACGACGAGATCTGGCAGGCTTTCTGTGTTCTGCTGCCAGTAAAGACCGTGGGCGTTATGGGAGACGTAAGAACCTACGCAGAGATAGTGGGTCTGAGGGCAGTGAGTTCTCAGGATGGCATGACCGCTGATTGGGTCAAGCTCCCCATGGAACTTTTGGACAGGGTCTCTCGGCGCATCTGCAATGAGGTCCCTGGCGCGAACAGGGTGGTCTACGATGTCACCAGCAAGCCGCCTTCCACGATAGAGTGGGAGTAGTTAGTTTTTGCTCATTCAAAGCTAGGGGGGAGACAGAACCAAAATGACCAAAGACACAACCTTACAGAAGGGGAAAAGCATACGAAGAAGCTACGTGCCTTTCATCGTGGCGTTCTCTTTGATGGCCCTTTTGACGTACAAGGTTGCCTTTCCTTTATTTCGCCCTCTGGCTTGGTCGGCGCTATTGGCTTTTTTTGCGTATCCGGTATATAGATGGTTGCACCATGGCCTCATGAAAGGAAGACATGAAAACGTGGCAGCGGCCCTAACCACCGCTCTTATAGTGCTTCTTTTAGTGGTGCCTGCGGGGTTTTTGGCCACCCTTCTGGCCAAAGAGGGAATAAAAGTCTACGGCCAGATAGTAGACCTCTTATCTGGGAGCAAGGCTGTGGATTTCGCCTCCATATCCGAGAGGTTACCTCAGTGGTTGGAGACCAAGGGCATAAACATCAGTGCTCACTTAAGTTTTCTGGGAGATATACTCAAGCAGGCAGGAAGGTTTTTGGCAACCCAGATAGCTTCCTTGTCAAGGAATCTTTTGGGCAACACTTTAAGGATGATCTATCAGCTTATTGCCATCACCGTGGCTACTTTCTTCTTTCTGAGGGACGGTCATATTGTACTGGATTTCATCGAAGATATATTGCCCCTCTCCGAAGAGGAGAAGGTCTCGTTGTTTACGCGGGCCAAGAGGTTGCTTCAGGCGGTGGTGTACGGGATCACCTTTACTGCGGGTATTCAGGCTACCTTGGGTGGTTTGGCCTGGTGGAAAGCAGGTCTTGAAGCTCCAGTGATTTTCGGGGCCATAATGTTTGTTCTGGCAATGATTCCTTTCGTGGGTACCCCCCTGGTGCTTTTGCCAGGGGCAGCTTACCTTGCCTTGACCGGTAGCTGGAAGGAGGCCATATATCTTGCCATATGGGCCCTAGCGGTGGTGAGTACAGTAGATAACTTCATCCGTCCCATATTCATTTCCGAAGGAAGCAGCATTCATATACTCATAGTGTTCATAGGTGTAGTTGGGGGCCTTGCTGCATGGGGGTTCATAGGTTTGTTCCTTGGCCCCCTGATAATAAGCCTCTTCATTTTCTTCCTTGATAGTTACAGGAAGCTCTGGCAGGTGAGCGCCTCAAGTTCGAAGGGACCTTCGAAAGAAAAACCTTAAAGGGGGAGTGTTCTTGCCTTTCTTGATAGGGGTAAGCGGCTGGAAGGATTCTGGTAAGACTACCTTGTGTAAGAAGCTCGTGGAACTTTTGCTCGCGAGGGGATGGAAAGTTGGTTTTATAAAGCATACGGAAAAGGAAGTATGTCCAACAAGTCGAAGTGATTCGCAGATCCTCTCTGACGCCCTGGGTGAATCCGTCCTGTGGGGGAAAGATGGAGTCGTACATGTTCAAAAAGATAAGGAGGTTAGCCTTGGCAAGATAGTTTCCCGCCTGTACCCGGGTTACGACATAGTACTACTGGAGGGAGGCAAGGCTATGTCCCTGCCCAAAATATGGGTTAAATCTTCCAGACCCCCTGAGGATGTACCAGGGATAGTGGCGTGTTATGGCGAGGGCCTCTACGAGGGGGCAGCTCCCAGCTTCTCCTTCGGCCAAGAAGAGGAACTGGCCGAGTTCATTGAGGGCATTTTGCGCAAGAACGTCCAAAGGTTGGAAATTTACGCAGAAAGCAGAAAGATTCCGCTAAAGAAGTTTGTTGGGGATTTCATAGAGGGAGCCATTCGCGGTATGCTCTCATCTTTGAAACAAAAACCAGAAGATAGGGAAAATATAAACATTTTTATTAAGGCGAAAAAATGAAGTAAAATATATGTTCGAAGCGTGATTTCTACTTGTGCACCAAAGCCTTGAAAGTTATAATGAAGTTCGCTCTAATGCCTGCCTTAGGCGGGCAGCCCTTTTGTTATGGAGACTTTATGAAAATAGATACGTAAGGGAGGTACATGTAGGATGGAAACGCAGGTTATTCTAATAAGTGGCGTGGCGGGCATCATAGCTTTGCTTTACGCCGTTGTGGCTACGGGCAAGATCAAGGCCTTTGAGGTTACAAACGAGAAAGTGCTTGAGCTTTCCAGCATAATTCAAAGAGGTGCCATGGCTTTCTTGTCCAGAGAGTACAAGGCCCTTGTCCCCTTTGTAGTGGTCGTAGCAGCTATTTTGGGGTACAAGATAGGCTTTGCCTCGGCAGTTTCTTTCTTATTGGGGGCCTTGTGCAGCGCTCTGGCAGGTTTCATAGGAATGAGGGTCGCAACAGGTGCCAACGGAAAGACAGCTTTTGCTGCTTCCAAGGGCGTTAACCCTGCACTCAGGATAGCCTTCATGGGTGGAACCGTTATGGGTATGTCTGTGGTGGGCATAGGAATCATAGGTATCCTGGTTTGTTACTATCTTTATGGTGATCCTGCAGTTATAACGGGATTCGGTTTCGGTGCTAGCTCCATAGCTCTCTTTGCCCGTGTGGGCGGTGGTATCTACACCAAGGCTGCGGACGTAGGTGCTGATTTGGTTGGTAAGGTAGAAGCAGGTATCCCTGAAGACGACCCTCGCAACCCTGCTGTCATAGCTGACAATGTGGGCGACAACGTGGGCGACATTGCAGGAATGGGTGCCGACCTCTTTGAGTCCTATGTAAACTCTATAATAGCTGCTATGGCTATAGGTATCGCTACTTTTGGCAGCTTGGGAGTTGCCTATCCTCTTCTTTTGGCTGCTTTGGGGATAGTTTCCGCAGTGATAGGGACCTTTTTCGTAAGGGTCAAGGAAGGAGGAGATCCTCAGGTTGCCCTCAGGAAGGGAACCCTTGTTACTGGGATATTGATAATAGCTGGTTCCTATTTCCTTACTCAGAAGATGTTCGATGATATAACCTTGTTTTGGGCGGTTACTGCTGGTGTCGCTGTCGGTGTAATTATTGGTCTTGTGACTGAGATTTACACTTCTTCGTCTTTCAACCCCGTAAAGCAGATAGCAGCTTCTTCCGAGACTGGTACAGCTACCAACATACTGGCTGGGTTGGGCGTTGGCATGAAGTCAACTGCTTTGCCGGTTCTGCTCATATGTGGAGCCATACTGGTGGGAGTCAAGTTCGGTGGCCTTTTCGGCATCGCCTGTGCCGCTGTCGGAATGCTTTCCATTACAGGTATGACCCTCAGCGTCGACGCTTATGGTCCTATTTCCGACAACGCGGGCGGTATAGCCGAGATGAGCCACATGCCTCCTGAGGTTAGAAAAATAACGGACCGCTTGGATGCCGTTGGTAACACCACAGCGGCCATAGGAAAAGGTTTGGCTATAGGAAGTGCGGCCCTTACGGCTCTGGCTCTCTTTGCAGCCTACGCAACCGCTGTAGGACTTGAGTCTATCGATCTCAACGATCCCAAGGTCATGGTGGGTCTATTTATAGGCGGTATGCTGCCCTTCCTGTTCAGTGCCATGACCATCCAAGCGGTGGGTCGTGCTGCTTCTAAGATGATCGATGAGGTAAGAAGACAGTTCAGGGAAGTTCCTGGGATACTTGAGGGTACCGGTCAGCCGGAGTACGAAAAGTGCATAGATATCTCTACTGCGGCCTCTCTGAAGGAAATGATCGTACCTGGCCTTTTGGCGGTCATCTGCCCTGTAGTTGTAGGAATGGTCCTTGGTGCAGAGGCCCTTGGAGGTCTTTTGGGTGGCGCCATAGTCACGGGAGTAATGATGGCCATATTTATGTCCAATGCCGGTGGCGCGTGGGACAATGCCAAAAAGTTCATTGAAGAAGGCCATCATGGCGGCAAGGGTTCTGGCGCCCATGCAGCTGCGGTCGTAGGAGATACGGTGGGCGACCCCTTCAAGGACACTGCAGGTCCGAGCTTGAACATTTTGATAAAATTGATGTCTGTGGTAGCCTTAGTATTGGCACCGCTGTTTTAAAGAGCTCCGCTAATCAATTTAGGCTTACAGCGAGGGGAGAGCTGCGGAGCTCTCCCCTTTGCTTTGAGAGGTGGTCAGATGGCACGGGACCAGGTAGCTGAGATCAAGGAGAGATTGGATATCCTGGACGTAATTGGTGATTACGTTCCCCTCAAGAAAGTAGGCAAGAACTACAGGGGATTGTGCCCCTTTCACACCGAGAAGACTCCTTCGTTCTACGTTTCTCCAGAAAGGCAAACTTACCATTGTTTTGGCTGTGGTAGGGGAGGCGACGTGTTTTCTTTTATCATGGAAAAGGAAGGACTTACCTTCCCTGAGGCAATGCGCTTCCTCGCAGAGCGAGCTGGCGTGAAGCTTGATGAAGGAACTGACTACAAGAAAGCTCAAGGGATGAGTATTTTTGACATTATGGAAGAAGCAGCAAGTTTTTTCAAGGAGCAGCTTTGGTCCAATGCAGGGAAAGCAGCGTTCAAGTACCTCTCAAGGAGAGGATTAAGTGAGAAAGATCTTCGAGAATTCGAGATTGGATGGGCGCCCGAAAGTTGGGATAGCCTGAGACGTCACTTAGAGAGGAAAAATGGTCAGAAGGCTGTGTCATTGGCCTTGGAGGCGGGCATTCTAATAAGAGGCCCCAAGGGTATATATGATAGATTCAGAGGAAGAGTAATTTTTCCCATAAGGGATGTTAGAGGGAAGCTTATAGGCTTTGGGGGCCGGATAATATCGGGAGACGGAGCCAAATACATAAACAGTCCTGAAAGTCCAATATTCACGAAGGGAATGTCTCTTTTTCTTTTACATAGGGCAAAAAATCCTATAAGGGAAAGAAAAAGGGCCATCCTAGTGGAAGGCTACATGGATGCCTTGAAACTCCACATCAAAGGATTTCCAGAATCCGTTGCTACCTTGGGAACCGCCGTCACAGAAGAGCAGGCTAACCTGCTTAGGAGGTTTACTGAGAGGGTCTTTCTATGTTACGACGCCGACTTGGCGGGTCAGGAAGCCAACCTAAGGGGTATGTATGTGCTTCAGCGTATGGGACTTGACGTAAGGGTTGTGCCCCTTCCAGCCGGTAAGGATCCGGATGACCTCCTTTCAGAGGAAGGCGGGCAGGAGAGCTTCAAGAAGCTTCTCGATAAAGCCTTACCCCTGCCTCTTTACCACGTCAAGTTGAAGGAAGAAGAATTGAAGGATGAATTGCTGAGAACCAAAGCAAGAAGACAAGTCCTGGAAGGGCTTGCTTCTTTGCCGCCTTTAGAGGCAAATAGTTACCTACCCGAAGTGGCGCGAGGGTTGGGGATGGTGCTATCAGAGGTGGTAAGGAGCTTAGAGGAGATAAGAAAAGGGATGAAAAACGAATCTGGGAGAAAAGGGTTTTATGACACTTCAAACGTAAATATAAATGAGAGATCTCACAGTGAGGAAAGTAGAAGGCCAGATATAAATCCATTAGATGCTCTATTATGCTATATCCTATGGACAGATGAGAAAATAAGGGGGCAGGAATCTCCCGAAAGGCTTTTGCCCCTTTTGGAGCTGGAGGAGGCAAAGGCCATAGTTTTGGCGTTATTACATGGAGAAGATCCTGAAGAATTGAGAGAAAGATGGCTCAGTGTCGGGGATACTCGTCCTTTGGCTCTTTTGGCAGCAGGTGGAGCCCACATAGAAGAGTATCCTAAGGATAAAGTTTACGAAATTGTAATAGAAGCCTTGGAGCGAAGGGCTAAGATGAAGAGGTTTGAGGTCCTAAAAAACAAAAAGGCCAGAGGAGAAGCGACAGTTGAGGAGATTATGGAGTTTTCTAGACTGGCAAAATTTTTAAAGGGAGGGCTAGGTGGACATGAGCCAAGGAGATAGAGAACATGAAAAACAGGGGACAGAAATGACCAGCAAGGATGTGATGCAGTACATCGATAGCTTTAAAGATCTTTTCCATATGGGACGAGAGAAGGGTTTTTTAACTTATGAGGATATAGAGAAGAACCTGCCCCCTGAGGTTATAAACGCCGAGACCCTTGATAATCTTTACTTTAATCTGATGGAGCTAGGGATCGATTTAGTGGAGGAAGAAAAGGGCAAAGAAGGAGAAGGTGCCGCTGGGACCCAGCCGTCGGAGCTGGTCGATGACCTAGGAGAACTTGAGGATCTTCCTCTCTCCGACCCGGTAAGAATGTACTTGAGAGAGATAGGGAAAATTCCTTTGTTGACACCTGAAGAGGAAGTTGAATTGGCAAAGCGAGTTGAGGAAGGTGATCCCGAAGCCAAAGCCAAGCTAATAGAGGCCAACTTGAGGCTCGTGGTAAGTATAGCCAAGAAGTACATAGGAAGAGGGATGTTGTTCTTGGATCTGATTCAAGAAGGCAACCTGGGCCTAATAAGGGCTGTGGAGAAGTTTGATTACCGCAAAGGGTTCAAGTTCAGTACCTACGCCACGTGGTGGATACGTCAGGCCATAACTAGGGCCATCGCGGATCAGGCTAGGACGATACGCATACCTGTTCACATGGTGGAGACCATAAACAAGCTTATAAGGGTCTCTCGTCAACTGGTCCAGCAGCTAGGGAGAGAACCCACTGCTGAGGAAATTGCTGCGGAGATGGGAATCGCGCCGGAGAAAGTGGAAGAAATACACAGGATAGCCCAGGAACCGGTCTCCTTAGAAACCCCAATAGGTGAAGAGGAAGACAGCGAATTGGGTGACTTTCTTGAGGACAAGGACATTCCTAGCCCCGAGGAGGCCGCAGCTCAGCAGCTTTTGAGGGAGCAACTGGAAGAGATGCTGGAAGAGCTTACCGACAGAGAAAGGGAAGTTTTAAGGCTTCGCTTCGGACTGGAGGACGGCCACCCCTACACACTGGAGGAGGTAGGTCGCCGTTTCGGAGTCACCAGGGAACGCATAAGGCAGATAGAGGCAAAGGCATTGAGGAAACTCAGGCATCCGAGCCGAAGCAAGAAGTTGCGAGATTATCTCGATTGATCCTGTGTGATAAACGGAGTAATCCGAAAAAGGGGCCTCAGAGGGGCCCTTTTTTCGTGCAAAATTTTTCAAAGTAAACCGTAGTACATTTGAGTTAATTTGATATAATCAATCTTGTTCACGGAGGCACAAAGATGAGGATAGATAAATTTCTTAAGCTGGCAAGGGTAATAAAAAGACGAACCCTGGCTCAGGAGATGATAGAGATCGGAGCCGTTCGTGTAAACGGAAAGGTCGTCAAGGCGTCGAAGGAAATACAGCCAGGCGACGTGGTGGAAGTGGCCTTTCCTTCGAGGGTTGTGAGCTTCAAGGTTCTGCCCTTTGAGGAGAAGGAGCTTAAAAGAGGGGCCAGGCCTTTTGATGTATTGGAGGAGCGGAAGGTCAATCCTGACGAAAAACCGTGGAACGACTAGTGGTAATGAAAACATGAATAAAAATATATAGAAACAGAGGTGTTGAAGTTTATGAGCTACATTACAGGCGTTCACTCAAGGCAGATATTGGATTCACGAGGTAATCCGACCATCGAGACTGAGGTGTGGTTGGATTCGGGAGTCGTGGCTAGGGCTTCGGTTCCCTCTGGAGCTTCGACCGGCACCTTCGAGGCTTTGGAATTGAGAGATGGCGGAGATCGCTATCTTGGCAAAGGGGTAGAGAAAGCTGTTGCCAACGTAAAGGAGAAGATCGCTCCCGAGATAATAGGTTTGGAAGCGTGGGATATATGGGCCATAGACAAGATCATGATAGAGCTGGATGGTACAGAAAACAAAAGCCGCCTAGGGGCGAACGCAATGCTATCCGTTTCCCTGGCGGTCGCTAGGGCTGCTGCCCTTGATAGGGGGCTTCCTTTATGGGCCTTTTTGGGAGGCGCAGGACCCTTTAGCCTTCCGGTTCCCATGATGAACGTCATAAACGGCGGTGCTCACGCCGATAACAACCTGGACATTCAGGAGTTCATGATAGTTCCCTTCAAGGCTTGTTGCTTTTCCGAAGCCCTGAGAGCAGGAGTGGAGATTTATCATACCTTGAAAAGGGTGCTGAAGGAGAGAGGGCTTTCTACGGCCATAGGAGATGAGGGCGGGTTCGCGCCCAACCTTGCCTCCAATAGGCAGGCCCTGGAGGTTTTGGTGGATTCCATATCTGCTGCCGGATACAAACCTGGCGAAGAGGTGGCGCTGGCCCTCGATGTAGCAGCATCTGAACTTTACAGTGAAGGCGTTTACCATCTGAAGGGCGAGGGTAAGGTTTTAAAGGCCGAGGAGATGGTCTCTTATTATGAGGGACTGAAGAAAGATTTCCCCATCATATCCATAGAGGACGGAATGGCAGAGGAGGACTGGGATGGCTGGAAGGTCCTGACTGAGGCCTTAGGAGAAACCTTGCAGCTGGTGGGGGATGATCTTTTTGTCACCAACATGAAAAGGTTGGAAAGAGGCATAAAAAGCGGCGTGGCTAACGCCATATTGATAAAACTAAACCAGATAGGAACGGTCACCGAGACTGTCGAGGTGGTGAGAAAAGCTGCCAAAAGCGGATACGCCTCCATAATCTCCCACAGATCAGGGGAAACGGAGGATACGTTCATCAGTGACCTCTCCGTGGCCCTTTCAGCGGGACAGATAAAGACTGGAGCTCCTGCAAGGGTGGATCGTGTGGCCAAGTACAATCAACTATTGAGGATAGAAGAGGAATTGGGAGAACATGATCGCTTCAGCGGTATAGACGCTTTCAATAAGGTTGCCCAGGCTTATTCCCGTAGCTGGTGTGTAACTGATCAGGTTTGTTGACGAAGGAAGGAGGAAGGTTGATGAAGGTTGCGGAGCCGACTATAGAGCGATTGGTACAGTACTATCGCCTTCTATCACAGTTGAAAGAGGAAGGCCGTAGGGTCGTTTCCTCTCAGGAGATTGGTGAGATGCTGGGTTTGAAAGCCAGCCAGGTTAGAAAGGACCTCTCCTATTTTGGAGAAATAGGCAAACGAGGTGTTGGATATCATGTAGATCGCTTACACCAACACGTGAGCCAGATTTTATCCCACCCAAATGTATGGAAGATTGGTCTGGTTGGTGTAGGTAGGCTTGGGGAAGCCTTGTTGGGGCACAAGTCACTGAGAAGCGAAAAATTTGGGATAGAAGCGGCCTTTGATGTCGATCCTGAAAAGGTAGGAAAGACCATAGAGGGAGTCCCTTGTTACCATGTCGATGAGATGCCAGAGGTTTTGAAGGAAAAGAACATAGAGATAATAATACTGACGGTTCCTGCGGGGGCAGCTCAGCACGCGGCGGACAAAGCAGTAGCGTCAGGTGTGGTAAAGGGCATACTCTCCTTTGCTACTGCTCCTATTGCTGTGCCTCCTGGTGTTTTGGTCTATAACGTGGACATAGCTGCGGAGCTTGAGAAACTTCTTTTCTACTTAAAAAGTCCAGCAAAGGAGCACTAAAGAGTTTCAATAGTTGGGTTGTCGTGGTAGAATGTGCATTGCGCAAATAATGAATATAGATGAGTAAGGAGGCGTCTTGATTGCAGCAAGGTGGACTAGTAGGCATGTTATTACCCTTAGCAGTGTTCGTGGTTATCTTCTATTTCCTGATAGTGAGGCCCCAGAAGAAAAGGCAAAGGCAGCACGAGGAGATGTTGGCCTCTATCAGGAAAGGTGATGTAGTAATCACCGCTGGAGGGTTCTGGGGAACCGTCAGAGAGATCAAAGACGATAGCTTCATCATCGAGATAGCAGATGGAGTGAAGGTTAGAATACTTAAGTCATCCATTCAAATGAAGCGTTCCGCCGTGGATGCAGAGGCTTCCCCTAAGCCCAAGAAATCTGAGAAGGCCGTCGAAGAGAAACCTGTCGAAGAAGAAACTAAAAAAGAGAATTAGTGCTCGTGTAGCTCTGCGTATGGGGAGTGGATGCCACACATCCGCTCCATTTTTTATGAAATAAATATGTTTTTCTTTTCTTTTTCCATTTTTGAAGTTTGATAAAAGGAGGACAACGATGATGCTGAGAAGCGATAAGTGGCGGCTGATGATTGTGGTTTTGGTCATCCTGGCTGCTGCTTTCACCATTTACCCAATAGATGGGAAGATAAAGTTAGGGTTGGACCTAAAAGGAGGAGCCCACATACTGCTCAAGGCCAAGGGCACTCCCGAGAATCCTGTTACCAACGATAGCATAGACAGACTCATAGCAGTTTTGAGAAACCGCGTAGACCAGTACGGAGTCACTGAGCCGGTCATTCAGAGAGAAGGGCAGGATAGGGTCATTGTGGATTTGCCGGGTGTTTCCGACCCTGAAGCTGCTTTGGAACTCATAGGTAAGACTGCCCAACTTGAGTTCAGAGAGGTCCTTGGCGCTCAACCTCCACTGCCGCCAGGTCCCCAAAGACAGAATTACGACAGTCAGGAAGAATACGAGGAGGCCCTTTCCAGGTGGAATGCCTTGAAAGAGGAGCGCGATGCCTTTATCTCTCAACTTAAGGATGAGGTAAAAGGAAAGGCAGGTCTTGCCATATCCACTGATGACGAGGGAGCTGTGTATTTGCTCGGCAAGGTATATGTTACTGGTAAGTCCCTGGTGGATGCCAAGGCCACATACGACAATATAGGCAGGCCTGTGGTGTCCCTGGAGTTCGATAAGGAAGGAAGCAAGCTTTTTGAAGAGGCAACAGCTGCAAATGTAGGTAAGCAGATAGCCATAGTTTTGGACGGAAAGGTTATTTCAGCCCCTGTGGTCCAGGAGAGGATAAGCGGTGGAAGGGCCCAAATTTCGGGAAGGTTTACAGCAAAAGCAGCACAGAGGTTAGCTATAATGCTCAGGGCTGGCGCTCTGCCTGTACCAGTGGAGATACTGGAGAATCGATCCGTTGGTCCCACGTTGGGAGCTGACTCCATTCGTTCGGGGTTGAAGGCTGGCCTCATAGGTGCCATACTGGTTGTGGTTTTCATGTTCATCTATTATCGTTGGCTCGGAGTCGTAGCGAATATCGCCCTCTTTACGGCCATGCTTCTTCTGTTCGCTGGTTTGATTAGCCTGAAGGCCACTTTGACCTTGCCGGGTATAGCGGGAATCGTGCTCAGTATAGGTATGGCCGTGGATGGCAACATCTTGATATATGAACGCATCAAGGAGGAGCTGCGTTCTGGAAAGACTTACTATGCTTCCGTTGATGCCGGGTTCCGCAAAGCCTTTACAACCATAGTGGATGCCAACCTTACCACCCTTTTGGCGGCGGGAGTTCTGTTTTATTTCGGCAGTGGCCCAATAAAGGGCTTTGCAGTGACCTTGAGCATAGGTATCCTGGCTAGCGTCTTCAGCGCAGTGGTGGTAACGAGGGCTCTGTTGCAGACCTTTTACAGATTACATCGGGCTAAGTCCGTAAGGTAGAAGCGGGGGAGGAGTATGATCATGACAAGGGGAAATTTTTCAATCAATTTCATGAAAATCAGGAGAATAGCCCTGCTTCTGAGTGCTGTCTTGATACTAGGAAGCATATCACTTTTGATGTTCCGTGGTTTGAACTTGGGGATAGATTTTAAGGGGGGCAATCTCCTTCAAATTGAGTTGCCTGAGCCAACGAATGTTTCCGAGGTGCGAAACGCAATGAGCGAGGCTAAAGCGGAGCAGGCAGTGATTCAGGCCTACAGCGATCGGGGCTTCATAATAAGGTTGAAGACCGATAGCGATGAGGAGGTTAACAAAGTAATTTCAGTTATGAAGTCCAAATACCCTGGCATGGAGCTTTTGCGTCTGGAGAAGGTTGGTCCGGTGGTCGGACAAGCTCTAAGAAAGCAGGCGCTGATTGCGGTGTGCGTGGCCTTGCTGGGAATCCTTGCATATATAACTTTCAGGTTTAGATTCCGCTTCGCGGTCGTGAGCGTCCTGGCGTTGATTCATGACTCCCTGATAACTTTAGGAGTTTTCAGTCTGACGGGTAGGGAGATATCTCTGCCATTCATAGCAGCCATACTAACTATTGTAGGTTACTCCCTTAATGATACTATAGTTGTGTTGGATAGGATAAGAGAGAACTGGAAGCATGTGAGCAAAGAGGGGATCATCAACGTACTTAATATGTCCATAAATCAGACCTTGTCCAGGACAATAAACACCTCTTTGACGACCTTCTTGCCCGTTACGGCACTGTTCATATGGGGAGGTCCTGTTATTGCCAATTTCGCATTCGCTATAATGGTGGGGATCATAGTGGGTACGTACAGCTCCATTTATATAGCAAGTGCCCTTTTGGCGGAGTGGTACAAAGCGTCGCCGGAGAAAAGGTAGCTTGAAATAATTACACTGAAAGGAGTGTGCCGGGATGTCCATGTCAGCTTTTGACAAATTGAAAGGGATGGTATCGACCACTCTCGTAGAGAGAATAGTGAGGACGGTAGAGAGTGGGGACGAGAGGAAGCTGGCCAATTTGTTCGACCTCTTGTCCAAGTTGGCCCCTGCAAGATACTTTAGGGAAGGTTTTGCACAGTTAGCTCAGATGGCCAGAGAGAACCACCCTTTCGTGGGGGTTTTCAGAAGGGTCTTTACTGAACTCAACGAAAGCTGTAGGAAAAAGGCCATTCTGAACTTTATGGTCAACTTCATAATCCTGGGAAGAGCCATAAGAGAGAGAAAAGAGCAGGAGCTTGGAATCCACATACCAAACTTCATGGTAATAAGTCCTACCATGCGATGCAACCTTCACTGTAAGGGCTGTTATGCTTCGGCTTATTCCAAGGAAGATGACCTTCCCTTAGAGGTCGTTGATCGAGTCATCCGTGAGGGTAAGGAGCTGGGTATGTATTTTTATACTTTCTCTGGTGGAGAATGTTTCGTTAGGCCAGAACTCCTTGACCTCTGGGAGAAGCATGATGACTGTTATTTTCAGGTTTACACCAACGGGACCTTGTTGGACGAAGCTTTGACGGATAGATTGGCCAGAATGGGCAACGTAGCTCCTATGGTTTCGGTTGAAGGCTCGAAGGAAGAGACGGACTACCGACGGGGGCCGGGCACCTATGAGAAGGTTATGGAGGTTTTCGACCGTCTGAGGAGAAAAGGAATTTTATACGGGTTTAGTGCCACCTTTACCAAAAGCAGTGCCCAAAGCATTCTCAAGGATGAGTTCATTGAGCGGATGCTGGATAAAGGTTGCAAGGTAGGCTGGTTTTTCCAGTACATCCCGACGGGCAACAAGCCAGACCTCGACTACATGGCTACCCCTGAGCAGAGAGCAGCACTTCATGAAAAGGTGGAGGAGTGGAGGAACAAGTATCCCATATTTCTGGGAGATTTTTGGAACGATGGACCATACGTAGATGGATGTATGGCTGGAGGACAGCGGTATCTACACATCATCTCATCGGGAGACGTGGAGCCCTGTGTCTTTGTTCACTTTGCGGTGGACAACATAAAGGAGAAATCTTTAGTGGATGTGCTTCAAAGCGACTTTTTCAAGGCTATAAGGGAAGCACAGCCGTACGAGGACGACAATCTCCTATGCCCGTGTCTGATAATAGACCATCCCCAAGTACTGAGGGAACTAGTTGAACGCTACGGAGCCAGGCCGACCCACCCTGGTTCAGAAGCGCTGTTGAAGGATTTAGCCCCAGGACTTGACAGGTACAGTGAACGCATAAAGTCAATTTACGGCCCCCTATGGGAGAAAGAGGGCAGGGAGAAATACCTCAAGAGCTTTGAAAAAGAAGACGACAAAAGAGTCTGGGAGAGAGCTAGGAAGCATGCTAAAGTAAAATAGGTCGTTTTTGCTTTGAGAGGGAAGGTGGTAAAGGTGAGAAGTTATGCTCTAGCGATAGCGGTGGCCATGCTGGTTTCTGCGCTCTATGCTTTTCAGAACTCCCAGGAGGTACTTGTGAAGTTCTTTAGCTGGGAAAGAACTTTGCCGCAGGGCGTCTGGGAGGTTTTGATTTTTGCAGCTGGGGGAGTCTTGATGTGGCTAGTCTCCTTGTTTGCCCTTATGGAGAGCCGGGCCAAGCTGGTAAAGCAACTCAAAGAAAAGGATAAAAGGATAAAGGAATTGGAAACAGAAAAGGAATCCCTTATAAGGGCGATAGGGGAGACTAAGAAGACATATGGCCTTGGGGAGGAACCCTCTTCAAAGGTTGATCCTGCGGCCAAAGACGAGACACAGCAGGTTGAGAACGAGATCAAGAAGGAGGAATAGTAGGGCGTTTTGAACGTTTGTCAATTAGAGAGACTTTCATTCAAATCCGTGGAACCCCAGGACCTGGAGCTGGCCGCCAGTTGTTCTTGCTCACCAGTGGTGGCAGCCCTTTTGAGGATAAAATACGGCTTCGACAAGAGCAACGTTTCCAAGGCTCGGGAGTGGCTTGACCCGAGCCTAAAAAACGTCGTGGACTCCCTGGAATTTACCGAAGAAGAGAAGCTTGCTGCGAAAGTATGGGAGAGGAACAAGGGAGCCAGGCGGGTAGTAGTTTATGGCGACTACGACGTAGATGGCGTCTCCTCTACGACCCTGGCAGTGGAGCTAGCCCTTAAAAGCTTCACGAACGTGCGCTATTTCATCCCCCACAGACATGAGCAGGGATACGGAGTCCACAAAAGTGTAATTAGAAATTTGATTAACAACCAATGCGACCTTCTGATAGTAGTAGATTGTGGAACTAAAGACATAGAGGCTTTATCGGATGCAGCGAAAGCAGGCATGGACGTGTTGGTGTTTGACCACCATGTTCCAGGGGATGTCTTGCCTGAGGGTGCAATAGTGGTAAACCCTCACGTGAGGGGAAGTACAGAGAGCCAAACTCTCTGTGCTACAGGGGTTTTATGGAAATGGGCCTCAAAAAGTGGCCTTTTCGACCCTGACTGGTTGAAATCCAAGCTGGATTTGGTCGCCCTTGCAACTATTGCTGATTCTATGCCGCTGGGCCTGTTGAACAGGGCATTGGTTAAGGAAGGAATGGAAGTTCTTCGAAAGCAGACCAGAAGCGGTCTTGGGACGCTGGCGAGCGAGATGGGCCTTATGGTGAGACTCATTGATGAGGATGACCTTGCAATGAAGGTTATACCTGCTCTCAATGCCGCAGGAAGATTGGATTTGGCGGAACTTTCGGTGAAGGTCCTTTTAGGGCAAGACGACGTCAGACTTTGCGTCCAAAAGTTGATATCGCTGAATAGGAAGAGACAGTATCTTTCCAGCAACCTGCTGGAGCAGTTGTGGCCTTTAATAGAACAGGGGGAGCACGTAGTATGTGACAAGAGATGGCCCGCAGGGGTTCTAAGCGGTGTTGCAAGTCGGTTGTGCAGTGAGACCGGCAAGGCCATAGCTTTGGCTGCCCCCGTTGGGGAAACCATCAGAGGAACGTTGAGGGTACCTAAAGGCTCAGATGCTCTTCAGGTTCTTACGGAGGTGGCTCCCTATCTGGAGGCATGGGGTGGACACAAGTTTGCCGCTGGATTTTCCGTTGATGCCAAGTACTGGGATAAGCTTAAAGACATCATGACCGGCATATTGAAGGACATAGAGCCAGTCTCCGAGGAGCTGGAGGTGCTGGAACTTTCCCCTTCATCGCTCACGCTGGATGAAGTTCGGCAGATAAAAAAACTTGGTCCCTTTGGGGTGACAAACCCTGCTCCTCTGTTCTTCGCGAAGAGGGAAGAACCTTTAACTCTCTTTCCTCTTGGCCGAGAGGGTAAACATTTCAGGATAAAATCAGGAAGGGATAGTTATATAGCCTTTAACGGAGCGCCATATAAGGATATAATAATAAATTCATACGGATGGATTTATAAGCCGAAGATAAATTATTGGCAGGGTAACGTGAAATTAGATATGCTGCTGGAGCATGTGGTGCAGCGGTAGGGATATGTAGTATGGATGAAAAAAAAGAAAGATCCAAACATGATGAAGTTGAAAAAATGGACAACAAGCCCAAGGAGCCCCTTTTGACCAGGGATCGAAAATCACTGCGTCTTCTGAGGGATAGTTTTGTTGGGCGTATTCCTCAGGATCAGAGGGATATGTCTGTGAAGATGGCGTGGCAGGAGTTTTGGGCCAGGGCATCTAGTTATTTGTCCAAGGAAGACCTGATAAAGTGCGGTGAGGCGTTTGTTTTTGCCGCCTTGGCTCACGATGGTCAATTTAGGCTTTCCAAGGAGCCTTACGTGGTTCACCCAATCAGGGTAGCGGCCATCTTGGCCGAGATGGAGTTGGACGTAAACACTTTGGAAGCTGCTTTACTCCATGATGTGTTGGAGGATACGTCGGTCACTCCAGAGGAACTTTCCAATAAGTTTGGAAGGGATGTCCTTCTCTTAGTGGACGGGGTTACCAAACTTGGTAAGATCACCTTTAAATCCTTTGAAGATTATCAGGCAGAAAACCTGAGAAAGATGTTTTTGGTGATGGCAAAGGATGTAAGGGTGGTGCTTATCAAGCTTGCCGACCGCCTCCACAACATGAAGACCATACAATATCTGAGGATGGACAAGCAAATAAGGATAGCGAAGGAAACCCTCGAGATCTATGCTCCTTTGGCTCATAGGTTGGGCATTTACCAAATAAAGAGAGAACTGGAAGATGCAGCTTTTAAGATCGCCGATCCAGAGGCATATTATGACATCAGGCGCAGGGTCAAAAAGAAGCTTCCGGAACGGGAAGAGATAATAAAGCAGGCCATGACCATCCTGGAGAAGAAGCTGAATGAGATGGGCATAAAAGCCCATATAACTGGCAGGGCAAAGCACTTTTACAGCATATACGAGAAAATGCGCAGAAAAAATTTATCGTTGGAGGAGCTTTTTGATCTTCTGGCGTTGCGCGTCATAGTTGACGATGTAGCCACTTGTTATACCGTGCTGGGTGTGGTTCACACGATTTGGAAGCCCTTGCCTGGGCAGTTTGACGATTACATAGCCAATCCCAAGAGCAACATGTATCAATCACTGCACACAGCGGTCATAGGTCCCAGTGGTGAGCCTCTTGAGGTCCAAATAAGAACGTGGGACATGCACTGGTTGGCCGAGTATGGCGTAGCATCCCATTGGCGGTACAAGGAAGGCAAGCAGAAACTTGACGAGCTGGATCAAAAGCTGTCTTGGATAAGACAGGCATTGGAGACTCAGGCTGAGACCTCTGAGCCTTCGGAGTTCTTGGAACATCTGAAGGCTGACGTTCTGTCATCTGAAGTTTTCGTCTTCACTCCAAAGGGTGACGTCATCTCCTTGCCGGCAGGCTCCACGCCATTGGATTTTGCCTATACCATTCACACTGAGGTGGGCAACAAGTTCATCGGTGCGATGGTGAACAACAGGATAGTTCCCATAGATTACGAACTTCAAAACGGCGATATAGTGAAGATCCTTACATCTCCTCACGGAAAACCTTCTAGAGATTGGCTTAACATCGCCAAAAGCAGTAGGGCCAAAAGTAAGATAAGGTCCTATTTTAGGCAGTTAGAGAAGAGCGATCGAGAAGAGAAGCTAGCCAAAGGAAAGGAATACCTCGTAAGGGAGATAAAGAAAAGGTTAAGCAAGGAAAAAGATGAAGATAAAGATAAAGAGGTGGTCCTATCAACAGCCGTCTTGAACAAAGTGGCCAAAGATGCGGGGTACTCCAACGCGGAGGACTTGCTGGTTGCTATAGGGTCCGGAGAGATGGGATCATCCCAAGTGGCTTCGAAGTATCTAGGGTTGGAGACTTCAAAAGCAATAAAAGAAGAACCCCCCTTAGATACGGCGAAGGAGAGAGAGGAAAGCAAAACCTATGACACTGAAATAGTGGTTCAGGGCATAGAAGGTCTTCTTGTCAGCAGGGCAAACTGCTGTAAGCCCATTCCAGGAGATCCAATAATAGGAGTGGTAACGAAGCGAAGAGGAGTAACGGTCCACAATCGAGGTTGTCCCAATGTAGAGAAGGTCCCTGAAGAGAGATTAGTTGAGGTGGAGTGGGGGCACAAAAGGTCAGATCGCTACAGCACCAGACTACGAATAGATGGAACCGACCGGCCAGGCTTGTTTGCTGACGTGGCTCATACAATCAACACATGTGATGGGACGATCCTACAGGTAAGGGCCTCCGTCACAGGCACGGGACGAGCAAGAATACTTGTGGATTTGAAGGTAAGAGATATAGAGCATCTCTATCAGATAATAGCTAAAATAAACGCTGTAAAGGGTGTAATAGAGGTAATACGGGGGTGAACGTTTTTGCGAGCGGTAGTTCAAAGGGTTGATTGGGCAAGGGTTGTGGTTGAGAATGATACTGTTGGAGCCATAGATAAAGGACTTTTGGTCCTTCTTGGCGTAACGGGTGACGATTCCGATAGGGACGTTAGCTGGATGGCGGAGAAAATCGTCAACTTAAGGATCTTTGAGGATGAAAACGGCAAAATGAACCTTTCCCTCAGGGACGTCGGAGGCAAAGCCTTGGTGGTCTCCCAGTTCACCTTGTATGGTGATTGCCGCAAGGGGAGAAGGCCATCCTTCGTCAAGGCTGCAGAACCTGCAATGGCTGAAAGATTATATGAATCATTCATGGATGCCGTAAAAGATCTTGGTGTTGCAGTAGAAAGGGGAAAGTTTGGGGCTCACATGAAGGTGGAGCTTTGTAACGATGGACCGGTCACTCTTATAGTGGATAGCAAGGAGGTCCTAGGACAATGAACATTAAGAGATTTCCCTTAGGAGATTTGTGGACCAATGGCTATCTGGTTTGGGATTCAAGGGGAATAGGTTTCTTTGTGGATCCTGGCGGGCCCGTGGATGAAGTTATAGAATTTATAGGGAACAACCAAATCCAACTGGAAATGGTGCTTTTGACTCATGGCCATTCTGACCACATTTGTGGTGTAGAAGGCATAAGGCCTTTAGCGAAAAAAGGAGTAGGAATACATGAGTTTGACGCCCCAATGTTGGAAAAGCCAGAGCTTAATCTCTCCTTATTCCTGAGCAAGCCCTGTGCTGCTGCTCCAGCGGAGATGATGCTGAAGGACGGACAAGTTTTGGAAATGGGTTCTTTGAGGATTGAGGTCATCCATACGCCCGGGCACACCAAGGGTAGTTGCTGTTTCTTGGTTAAGGACCAAGAAGAAAATATTCTTTTGTCAGGGGATACCCTTTTTGCCCGGAGTGTGGGAAGGACGGACTTACCTGGCGGAGACCCAAGAGCCCTGGAAGTCTCTCTTAGGAAACTGGCCCAGATGCCCGATGAACTCAAGGTGTTTCCAGGCCATGGCCCCGAAACGGTCATAGGTGCCGAGAGAGTGAATAACCCCTTTTGGCCTACAGAGAATTAAAGGCCTTCATAGAATTTTATTGAAAGATGGTGAAAGGGATGTTTGGTTCATTGGCTGGGATTTTTGGCAAGGACATAGGCATAGATTTGGGAACTTCCAATATAGTGGTGTACGTGAAAGGCAAAGGAATAGTGATAGACGAACCTTCAGTAATAGCTTACCGAAGGGCTAATCGGAAGAGTACAAAGGAGATAATCGCCTTCGGGCGGGAAGCCAGAGCAATGGAAGGCAAGACACCCAAAGGTGTTGAGGCTGTAAGGCCATTGCAGAATGGTGTGATAGCCGATTTTGAGATGACTGGAGCGCTGATAAGCCATGTATTGGATAAGGCCAGCGGAGGAGTGGGCTTTTTGAGCCACCCAAAGGTGGTTATCTGTGCTCCAGTGTACGTTACCGAGGTGGAGAGGAAAGCCTTCATAGACGTAACGTTGGATGGCGGAGCCAGGGAGGTATACGTAATAGAGGAGCCATTGGCAGCAGCCTTGGGGGTTGGATTGCCGATAAACGAGCCGAGGGGAAGCATGATACTCGATATTGGCGGAGGGACAAGCGAGATAGCGGTGCTTTCTCTAGGGGGGGTCGTTGTAAGTAATTCCCTTCGGATGGCAGGTAACGACATGGACGAGAGCATAATAAACATGGTAAGGCAAAAGTATACCCTCGTCATAGGACCTTCCACCGCAGAGGAGATCAAGAACTCCCTTGGCTCGGCGTTGCCCATGGACAACGAGAAAATAATGGAGATAAGGGGTAGAAACCTAAAGGATGGACTGCCCAAGTCCATATGTATCTCCAGCTCGGAGGTCCGAGAGGCTATCGATCCCGTCATAGTCAAGATAATAGAGATGGTTAGGGAGACATTGGAGGAGACCCCTCCGGAACTAGCAAGGGATATAGCTGATCAGGGGCTGGTGCTCACCGGAGGTGTAGCTATGCTTGAAGGTCTTGACCGGAGGCTTTCGGAGGAACTCAACGCTCCGGTTATAAGGGCAGAAGAGCCCAGATACTCCGTGGCCAAGGGATTGGGTAAGCTGTTGGATAATTTGGACTCCATGAGGAAAGTGATAATTTCCGTGGGGCACGGTATGCGCTGATAGAGAAAAAGCCTTTAAAAGCAGGTGAGTTAGTTGCTGAGACAGGTCAATTCGGCGATAATGCATGGAACTTTTGCGATTCTGCTGGGGGTAACGTTGCTTCTGGCATCTGCGAATAATCCCGGCGTCCATAGGATTTTCGACCTGTCGGAGAGAGTCCTGCGAATTCCGGAGTTTCCTGCCTTTGTTGCCAGGAGGTTTGTTGCCAAAGCGGTGTTCTGGTTTGATCAAGGTTTTGTCCTTAAGAAAGAGCTGGAGGCGTTAAGGGATGAGAACACAAGGCTCAAAGTTCTTCTTGCCTCCAAGGAAAAGAAAAAAGGACAAAGGGCTAAATCAAATATCCTGACTGCGGATGTAACTCTTCGTAGACCTGAGGAATGGTGGGTAAGCTTTAGGATAAACAAAGGAAGCCGCGATGGAATAAGGCCTGGATATGCAGTTTTAAGCAACGGCTTTCTGGTTGGTCGAATCTACAGAGTCGATGCTGACCAATCCTGGGTTAAGCTTCTGACAGGATCAGAAATGCTTGTGCCGGCCGTTGTGGCCGAGACCAGGGACTTGGGGGTTGTAGCCGGCGACGGTAAAGGCAATTTGCGGCTCCTTTATATCCCGTCGGAAAGCCCGGTTAAGGCGGGGATGAACGTTGAGACGGCCCTGGTCAACGAGTACCTGCCAGCGGGGCTTGCCATTGGCACCGTCGGGGCCCTTTTGGAGTCCAAGGACGGGTATAATACCTTTTCCGTCAAGAGTAAGGCCAGTTTTTCTCGGTTATATGAGGTCCAGGTATACATACCTGGTGGTGATGCGAAATGATGGTTACAGCCCTTTTAATGTGGTTTTTCCAGAATCTGCTTCAGGTTTTTTTTATGGGGTGGGTCCTGATGCCCGACCTCTTTTTCATGTATATGTTTTACCAAACTACAGCCTTGGGTCGCAAACTTCCAGGAGCCATATGGGTGGCCTTTCTGGGAGGCCTTTTGTGGGATCTGAGGTGGTCTAGCCTTCTTGGCCTCAATGCCATAGCTTACGTTGGGGCGCTAATGCTTGCCTTCTGGCTCTGGAACCTGATGCCCAAGAGCGGCCGTACTCCCCTCATTTTTGCCTCAATAATGTTTATGGGGCATTTGTGTGTGGCTGTTTTTCGCCTAGTGGTTTTGGGTGTCACATCCCAGCACATGCTACATCAGGTCGTTCTACAGCAGGCCTATGCCGTGGTGTTATCTTTTATCTTCGGCTTTGTGTTTTTTAAGCGAGGGGAGAAGAGCAATGCCTCATAGGCTTGACCCTGGTGAGAAAAGAATCCAGGCACTTGCGTGGTTGGTGCTTTTTTCCGTATTCTTGCTGGTCTTGGCGCTTTTCAGGTTTCAGATTCTTCAATCGGACAAATACATAAACTTGGCAGCCCAGAACAGGTTGCGATTCATACGTCTTCCTCCATCAAGGGGAGACATTGTGGATGCCAACGGAGCCATTTTGGCTACCAGCATGAAAGTGTTCGATTTGATAGGGTATCCGCAGGACTTGCTTAAGGACGAAAGTATAAACATCCTTGAAAGAGTGTTTTTGAGGCACGGAATTCCTTTCACGAAGGACAAGATAAAAGCGACGATAAAAAAGCAATACAGTGTTCCTTACAATGCTGTCACTGTCCTTTCCAACCTCACGATTGCGCAGGTTTCGGACCTGGTAAGCGATCCCGAGTATCCCGAGTTCCTCTATCCTTTGCCGGTAATGAGAAGGGTCTATCCTACGGGGAACCTGCTACCCCATGTTTTGGGATACGTGGGGGAAATTACCAAGGAAGAGCTCGAAAGCTTGGGAGGGAAAGGATATAGAGGGGGAGACATAATAGGAAAGGCCGGAGTAGAACTGATTTACGAGGATCAACTTAGAGGAGAATACGGAGAAGAGGCCATAGAGGTAGATGCCAGGGGAAGAAGAGTTAGGGTAGTGGATCGAAAGGAGCCCGTGCCGGGAGATAGGATAGCCTTAACCATAGACCTCAACGCGCAAAGCTATGCAGCTTCCCTTCTAGGCGACAGAAAAGGCGTGGTGTTTGCCATGGACGTGAGAAATGGAGATGTGAAAGTTTTGTATAGCTACCCTGGATATGACCCCAATGCCCTTGCTTGGGGATTATCAAGTAAGGAATGGGCCCTAATGCTTAAGGACAAGGACAAGCCCATGATGAATAGGACTATAAGTGGCACATATCCTCCGGCATCTACTTACAAGCTGTTGACGGCTTATGCGGCCTTAGCGGAGAAGAAGATTACCCCTAGTACGACTTACTACTGTCCGGGAGCCTTCAAGTTGGGCAACAGGACGTTTAGGTGCTGGAAAACTACCGGACATGGGACTGTGAACCTGGAGAAGGCGATCAGGGAGTCCTGTGACGTGTATTTCTATCAAGTGGGCCTTAAGACAGGTATAGATGCAATAACCTTTTGGAGCAGAAAGTTTGGATTGGGAAGCCCCACAGGCATAGATCTTCCTGGAGAAGCATCAGGTCTTGTGGCTGATCCTGTATGGAAAAAACGGGTATTTAATGAAAGTTGGTATCCAGGGGACACGGTAAATTATTCTATAGGGCAAGGGTTTTTGCTAACCACTCCTATACAGATGGCCAGGGTCTTTGCTGCCATAGCAAACGGAGGCAAGTTGGTGAGGCCCAGGCTGCATGCAGGGCGCGCAGTTGAAGTAGATGATTTGGGTTTATCTGATAGATTTTTGAAGATTTTAAGGAATGCCTTATATCAAGTGGTCAAGTCGGGAACCGGTAGGCTTGCAGGAGGTTATGGAGTTGAGGTTTCAGGTAAGACTGGAACGGCTCAAAATCCCCATGGAGAAGATCACGCGTGGTTTGTGGGGTACGCTCCCTCTAAGAAACCTGAATATGTGGCTGTGGCCTTAGTTGAGGGTGGAGGTCATGGAAGCAGCGCTGCGGCTCCCATTGTGGGGCAGGTACTCAGTTTTCTTTGTCGCGGTCCCAGATGATGTGGTTATATGTAAAAAATGTGACATAATATTTATAATAAAATAACTGGCTGGCAAAATACTTGGGAAAGGTGACACGCATGGATTACTCTAGAAAAGTACAATTCAAAGGTGAAGGTGAAGGTATCCGATTGCTGATATCGGAGGACATCCCTATGGACTGTCTGCATGATGCCGTAAATACTGCCCTGGATAAGGCAGAAAAGCTAGCGATAGGGGTCCCGCTTATATTGGATTTCAAAATGCGACCCCTGACCCAGAAGGATGTTGTCAGTTTTTTGTCCAACGTGGTGATGAAAAGGCCATTGAAGATAAAAGAATGGAGGGTCTTGGATAGGGGGGGCAAAGAGGTCCTTGATCGCATGGGATTCAAAACCCAAGAAGGGCAGAGAACCTATCAAGGTAAAGGGACCCTTTTCGTTCAGAGGTCGCTGAGGTCTGGGAATACCATAGAGCATGATGGCGATGTTATAGTGTTAGGCAACGTCAACGAAGGTGCGGAAATATATGCTACAGGTTCCGTTTGTGTGTGGGGCAAGCTGTGTGGTTTGGCCCATGCAGGATGTGAAGGTGACGATGATGTTTTCATAATAGCGGGCTCCTTTGAAGCAAACCAGGTAAGGATAAGCGATAAGATATCCTATGTTCAACCTGATACTTTCTGGACGGGCAAACCTGTAAAGGTTTATGTTGATCAAGGTAAGATAGTGGTCTCGGAGCTTTCTGGGTAGGAAGGTTATCAAGACTATATAAGATCTTATTATTAGAGTACAGCAAAACCACCTAAAAGCATGGAGGGATATTCCTTGGATACTAGGATAATAGTTGTCACATCGGGAAAAGGAGGCGTAGGGAAAACCACCGTCACAGCCAACATATCTGCGGCCTTGGCGAAGGAAGGCTACTCCGTAGTTGCGATTGATGCCGACATAGGGCTCAGAAATTTGGATGTAGTTATGGGGCTTGAGAACCGCATAGTTTACAATTTGGTGGATGTAGTGGAGAAAAGCTGCCGTTTGGAACAGGCCTTGGTACGGGATAAGCGAGTCAACAATTTGTACCTTTTGCCCGCTGCTCAGACCAGGACGAAGGACGCTGTTTCCCCGGAACAGATGCTTGAGCTTTGTGAATCATTGAGAGGGTCTTACGATTTCGTTATCATTGACAGCCCCGCAGGCATAGAGGGAGGTTTTAGGAATGCCGCGGTAGCTGCCGACGAGGCATTGGTGGTAGCCACTCCTGAGGTGTCCTCAGTCAGGGACGCAGACAGGATAATTGGCCTTTTGGAGTCTGATGGTAAAAGGAGCATAAATCTCATTGTGAACAGGTATCGCCCTCAGATGGTGAAAAAGGGCAATATGTTGGATGTTAGCGATGTGAGCGAGATATTAGCTGTCAAGCTATTGGGAGTTGTCCCTGAGGATGAGGAGGTAGTGGTATCCACCAATAAAGGGGAGCCTTTGTCGTTGGGACACAATTCTCCTGCGGCCAGGGCGTTTAGGAACATTTGTCACCGCCTCCTGGGGAAGGATATTCCCCTCCAGTATCCTAACGAGAATGAGGGCAAGGGTTTTTGGGAAGGAATAAAAAGTCTGTTCAGGCTATAAAGGAAAAGGAGTGAAGTCATGGGTTTCCTTTCTCGTTTCTTTAAACTCGGAGATTCTAAAAAACAGGCCAAGGAGAGGCTCCAGCTTGTTCTTATCCATGATAGGGCAGACATCTCTGCCGGTATGATGGAGATGCTTAGAAAGGACATCATAGAGGTTATAAGCCGTTATATGGAGATAGATGAGAACCAAATAGAGCTTGAACTGGAGAAGGAGAACAAATCTGTGGCATTAGTCGCCAATATCCCGATAGTGAGGGTCAAGAGAAATTGCCGCGATGTTAAGGTAGGCTCAGATAAGGCGAAGTAAAAGACGGGAGGGTTATGAGAAAATTTTTAAGGTCTATGTTGGAGAGATTTTCTGCTCTCCGAAATATGGATTTTTGGGCGCTCGCTACAGTGTTGTTGCTCTTTATGGTGGGCCTTATGAGCATATACAGCGCCACAGCGTCAAGAGGCTATATAGCAAGATATTTCGTTTATCGACAGATTATATGGGGCCTTATATCGTCAGGAGCATTTTTATTGGTCTTTTGCGTGGGGTACCAAAGGCTTTTGAAATGGTCTGCCATTATATATGCAATTGTGCTTCTTCTAATGGCCTTTGTTTTAGTAGCGGGGACCATATCGAGGGGCTCTCAAAGCTGGATAGACATAGGAAGGCTTCTTCATCTAGGCCAGGTGAGAATACAACCATCTGAGCTGGGTAAGGTCTCTTTGGCTTTGGTGCTATCTTCTTGGCTTTCCAGGTTCCCTCCCAGCAGGTTTAAAAATTTCCTGGGTGCTTTAATTATCGCAGGTTTAAGCGGTATGTTGGTGTTGTTACAGCCTGATCTTGGAACAGCGGCAGTGTACGCCTGTGTGACCCTGGGGATCTTGTTTGCTGCAGGGGCTCCTAAAAAATACATTGGTACCCTGATGGCGATCGCATTGATCTGTTTGCCTGTGGGATGGCATTTTTTAAAGGAGTATCAAAAACTGAGGTTGTTGGTGTTTATAAATCCTTATCTCGACCCCCTGGGAGCAGGCTATAATGTGATCCAGTCTCGAATAGCAGTAGGGGCGGGCGGCCTTTGGGGTAAAGGATTTTTGAAGGGGACCCAGAGCAAGCTGTATTTTCTTCCTGAGCCTCATACTGATTTCATATTCAGTGTTTTTGCAGAGGAATTTGGCTTTGTAGGTGCTGTGTCGATCGTAGCGTTGTTTGGGTTTCTGCTTTATAGACTATTGAGAACGGCAAAGCTCACCAAGGATAAGAGAGCGAAGATGTACATAGTAGGAATTTCAGCGTGGATATGGTTTCAGGTTGTGGAATCCATCGCTATGAGTATGGGATTAGCCCCGGTAACGGGACTGCCCTTACCTCTTCTTTCGTACGGAGGTAGTTCTTTGGTCTCTATAAGCGTGGCCTTTGCTATTGTACAGAGCATTTATGCCTCTACGAAGAAGCAATATAAGCTGACATCAGATTAAATTAGGAGGAGCGTTTTTTGGGATGGATTTTCCAGAGAGGTTTGATCGCCGCAAACACATATTGAGCAAAGTAAAAAAGCCCTGTCGCTATATTGGTGGCGAGTGGGGGATAGATTTGTCTGTAGACTGGGAAGACCCCAAAAAAGTAAAGCTTTGTCTTGCCTTCCCTGACACATACGAAGTAGGGATGAGTTACTTAGGCTTCCAGATCCTGTTTGACCAGGCAAGGCGCATTCCTCACGTTTCTGTAGATAGGTGCTACTGTCCCTGGCTTGACATGGAGCAGGAGCTCAGAAGGGCCAACCTTCCTCTTACAGGTATAAATTCCGAAAAGCCTTTGTGTGAGTTTGATGTGGTGGGGTTTACTCTCCAGTATGAGCTAACCTACACCAACATACTGACCATGCTGGAGTTGGGCGGTATTCCGCTGAAAAGCTGCGACAGGAGCAATAGTGATCCGCTGGTAATAGCTGGAGGGCCGGGAGCTCTTTGTCCTGAACCCCTTGGGGATTTCTTTGACGTGTTTTGCCTTGGGGATGGAGAGATCCTTCTGCCTGAACTGTTGGATGTAGTAAAAGAGACAAAAAACGACAGGCTTGCTGCGATGGAAGAGTTGAGAAAGCGGCAAGGTTTTTACGTCCCCTTGCTTGAGGAAGCCCCTTTTGAGGAAGGGATCACATACAAAAGACGCGTGGTGCCCAATTTGGATGAGGCGTTTACCCCTACTTCAATGCTGGTCCCTCTTTCAGGTATAGTTCACGACCGGGCGGCCGTAGAAGTCTTCAGGGGCTGCACTCGGGGGTGCCGTTTCTGCCAAGCAGGAATGATATATAGGCCTTTAAGGGAGCGCTCTCCCAAGAACGTGGTAGAAATTGCAAAGAAGATACTGAAAGCCACTGGGTGGGAGGAGCTTGGTCTAGTGTCTTTGGCCTCCTGTGATTACTCGGGACTGAACGAAGTAATAGATGCTATTTCGCCTTTCCTGGAGGAAAAGAACGTTACACTTAGCTTGCCTAGCTTGAGGATGGATGCCTTTTCAATAGAGCTGGCCCAAAACCTAAAGGCCGTCTCAAGGAGCGGTTTGACCTTTGCTCCTGAGGCCGGTACTCAGCGGTTGAGGGATGTAATAAACAAAGGCGTTACCGAGGAGGACATCAAGAAGACCTTCGAAGAGGTAGCAAGAAGAGGTTGGGAAGGTGTGAAACTTTACTTCATGATGGGGCTTCCAACGGAAAAAGAGGAGGATTTGGAGGGCATAATAGAGGTGGCCAAGGAGGCCATGAATAGAGGCAAAGGCTTCAAGAAAAGGTTAAAAGTAAACGTCTCAGTAGCGGGATTCGTTCCCAAGCCTCATACTCCCTTTCAATGGGAACCCCAGGCATCCATGGAGTACCTGAATCAGGCGGGGAGATGGCTTAAGGGGCAGGCTAAAAAGGGAGGCTTCAAACTTAGCTATCACGATCCTGAGCAGACTTTCTTGGAGGGAGTTGTTGCCAGGGGAGACAGGAGCGTCGGAGCTGCCATAGAGGAGGCGTGGAAAATGGGTGCCCGGTTCGATGGGTGGTCTGAATGTTTTGATTTGGGCACCTGGATGAAAGCTTTTGAGGCCGTAGGAGTAGATCCTTACCAGTATGCGAACAGGGCAAGAGACATGGAGGAGGTCCTTCCATGGGATCACATAGACGTAGGAATATCCAAGGACTTTTTGCGGAGAGAAAGAGCTAAAGCTCTGGCCGGTAAACTTACAGTGGATTGCCGGGGTGGTAAATGTAATGCATGCGGTTGGGAGACCCGAGGGTGTCCGGTAGTAGAAAGGGTAAGTGACAGATCATGATGAGGTTGAGATTCATCTATGAAAAAAGGGGACTTTTAAGTTTTGTTCCTCACGTAGAGTTGCCACCACTTATATGCAGAGCCATGCGTCGTGCAGGATACTCCATAGCCCGCACGATGGGGTTTTCCCCCAGAGACAAAATAAGCTTGGGTCCTGCCTTGCCAATAGGAGTTATAGGATTGGCTGAGCCTGCGGAGATATGGTTGGAAAAGCAAGATGTTCCCCAGGTCGAGCAGATCAATAGATACATGCCCGAGGGGCTGAGATTCCATTGTATAAAAGAAGTTGATGCAAGGGTGCCAAGTTTGAACAAACTCTGCACTGCGGCGCACTACAGGGTATACTTCAACGTCGAGAATGCCTTGGATAAGCTAAGGTCCTTTTCTGTAGAGGAATGGGACGCTTTGGGTAAGATTGAGCATCTAGTTTTTGGCAACGACTACATCGAATATGTTCAGCTTGATCCCGCAAGGGCAGGGCTTACCAAATTGGTTTCTGTGTTAAAAGAAAAAGGTGCAGTAAAAGGATGGGAGGACCTTTTCATGGTTCGACTCGCAGTTGGTGTTCTGAAGGGAGGAGAGGTGTGCCCCCCAATGGGGCCTGCGGAATTAGATGGTTAGCGAGCCAGTGGATAAGAAGATTTTTGCTAATTGCATAGATCCTGAGGAGATGAGGGTTGCTATAGTAGAGGATGGCAAACTGGTCGAATTGTTTGTGGATCGCCTCTGGGACAGCCAGAGGACAGGTGACATATACAAAGCGAGGGTTGACAGCGTTTTGCCCGGTATGAATGCCGCTTTCGTCGATTTGGGGCAGGGGAGAAACGCTTTCTTGTACCTCGCCGAGGCAAAAGGTTTGAAGATAGAGAAAAATCAAGAATTAGTGGTACAGATATCGAGGGCGGCCAGGAAAGGAAAGGGTGCCAGAGTTACCACAAGAATATCTCTGCCGGGCAGATATCTGGTTTTGGTTCCTGGCGGAACAGATGTGGGGGTATCAAGAAAGGTCCCTTCCGAGGAAAGGGAACGTTTAAGGGTTTTAGGCAGGAAGATACGTCCGGAAGGTTTTGGTTTGATCGTCAGGACGGCAGCGGTTGGGACCGATGAAGAATTTCTTTTGAAGGACGTTTCCGAACTGCTCTCTACGTGGAGAGAGATTGAGCATGAGGCCTCCATGCAGAACGCTCCATGCCTTCTGTACCAGGATATGGGCCTTTTGGGCAAGGTCATAAGGGACGAGTTGGACGAGTCCGTTACGGAGATAATAACCGATTCGGAAGAAGAGTTCCAAGCAGCGCTGAATTACGTTGAACGTTTTTGCGCCAAAGGAAACCAGCCAAAGGTCTTTTTGCATAGGGGCAAGATGCCTCTTTTCGAAATGTATGGAATCGAAAAGGAAATCGCCACGGCCTTGGATAGAAAGGTATGGCTCCACTCCGGAGCGTACCTGGTAATAGATCAGACTGAGGCCTTGACCGTCATAGACGTAAACACAGGGAAATACGTGGGAGACAAAGACCTCAGAAAGACAGTCCTCACGACGAACATGGAAGCAGCAGAGGAGATAGCCAGGCAGCTCAGGCTCAGAGCCATAGGGGGCATAGTCGTCATCGACTTCATAGATATGGAGAGCGAGGACGATCAGAAGGCTCTGCTCGAGCGCCTGGAGGATGTTTTCAGAAGCGACCGCTGTAAAGCCAAGGTTTTTGGATTGACTAGATTGGGGCTTGTTGAACTGACCCGCAAGAGAGCGAGGTCCGATATGAGAAGTACCTTTACCAGAGGGTGTCCCTTCTGTGGAGGGACGGGTCAAGTCCTTAGAGAGGAGAGTATATCAGCTGCCATAAAGCGTTTTTTGAGGAAAGTAGTCAAGTCCAGTGCCCCAGAAGCCATACTTATAGAAACTAGCAATGCCATAGCGGACTTTATACATGGGAGCATTCAAAGGCAGTGGGAAGAACAGCTGGGGATAAAACTCTTCATAATGGCCAACGATAAGATGGCGTGGGACAAATACAGAATAGAATATCAGGGGAAGCTAGAGCAGGTGCTCCATAGAGTAAACCTGCTCAAGGAGAGGGAGGCAGGATGCGTTGTTTATAGAACGGATCCTGCTTAGAGGTTTTAAAAGTTTCGGAGGGTTTCACCGATTGGATCTTTCGCCTGGTTTTACGGCGGTGGTGGGCCCTAACGGCAGCGGGAAAAGCAATATCCTCGATGCGTTGAAGTGGGCTTTGGGAGACTCTAATCCCGGAAGGCTCAGGATCCAGAGGCAGCAAGACCTTGTTTTCCAGGGAAGTGTGACTAAACCGCCGGCCAAGTTTGCGGAAGTGACCTTGTTACTCAAGGATGAAGGCAGTTTTTGCGAGATAAAAAGGCGATGGTCGCCCTCTGAGGGGGGGACTGTGCTGGTAGATGGAGAGAAGGTCAGGCTCACCGACCTGGATGAGGTCAAAAGAAAATGGAAACTGGGTGTCGACCGCTTTGCCTTTATAGGGCAGGGCGAGATAGCAGAGGTAATACAACAAGGACCATCTCAAAGGCGGGAGCATTTTGAGGCCCTTTTCGGCATTGATGTATACAGAGCACAGAGGGAAGGTGCTTTAGCGAGGCTAAAAGAGGCGAAAGACGAACTGGTCAGGTTGGAAACCCTGGCAGCGGAGCTAAGAAACAGGAAGGAATCTATTGCTCCAGAGGTATCCAGGGCTCTTAAGGCAAAGGAACTCTTGGACCGCCTCGATGAACTTAAGAGATGCTACTACTTTATCAAGAAAAACAATGCAGAAAAGATCATCTTGGAGGTTACCGAGAAGATCAGGTTGTTAGAACGAAACCACGGGGTTGCGGCTCTATGGCCCCGCCTTTGGGGGGTAGGGCTGGAGTACGGCGAATCCAAGAGACAAGAGCTTCAGGGACGGGTTAAGAAACTTTGGGATGAAAGCCAAAAGAAATCCATGTCCTTGGAAAACATGAAAAAAGAGATGTTTGGACATGGAACTACAATCAAAGATTTTTTGGGGCACGAGGAAGGAATTTTAAAGGATCTAGATAAAGACAGGGTCTTTCTGGAGAATTTGTTGAAAGAGAAAAGCGAGGCAGAAAAGAGCGTCGCAGAAGCTCAGGAACGCCTGCTGCACAAAGAGGATCTCCTCAAGGCCATCAGGGAAAGACGGAAGCTAATCGATGAGGAAATACAGGAGAGAGAAAGAAAAAGGAATGGGTTGCTCAAGAGGAAGGAACATCTTGAGAGAAACCTTGAACTTTTGCGCTCCGATTTATCCAAGACAGGAAAGATTTGTTTTGATTTTGGCAAGGAGAGGGACGAGCTTCAGATTGAAATAACAGATCTTCAGGGAAAAATATCAGCCCTGACTGAGGATGAGAGGAAAGCTCAAAAGGACCTAGAGGAAGCTTTGGCGAAGCATGGAGGCTTCTTTTCAAAGCTTCAGGGTGCGGCCTCCCGTCTTCAAAAATTGAGAAAAGAGATAACCAAAACAGCTTCTTTTGTGGAAGACATAGAAGACACCATATATGGACAAAATTACCCAAAGCCTGTAAGGCATTTGCTTTCAGCTTCTAGATTGGGCAGGTTGGGAGTGAAGCTGTCAGTCGTAGCGGAGACCATTGAGGGACCTCAGAAGATACTTTCGGCAATAGAAGCTTTCCTTGGGGGACGCCAGTATTGGGTGCTTGTAGAGGATTTGGACGCTGCCGGTCAATGTATCAAGAGCTTGAGAGATAGCACTGCAGGTAGGGCTACCTTTTTGCCTTTGGAGAAGGCAAGACCGCGCACTCCATCAGCCGAATCTCTTATTGAGGGATTGGATGGGGTTATATCCTGGGCTTGTGACCTCATAAAGATAGACGAAAAATGGGAGACGGCCATCAGACATTTGATGGGTGATCTGTTGATCGTGAAGGACTACGACACGGCGAAAGAATTGTCGAGGAGGGGTTTTTCCTGTCCCATTGTCACATTGGAAGGAGACGTGCTCAATCCGTCAGGGACCGTCGTAGGAGGCTCCAAGGACAGAAAGACGGGGGCTATCACTTCTAGGGCCCATTTGTTGGAGAAGAAAACACACCTTGAACAGCTTGAAAGGGAGAAAGAATCTCTTCAGAGGGAAATAGAGCTTTTGGAGAAAGAAGAACATTCTTGGTCTTTAAGGAAACAATCAGCTCTACGTGATGCCGATTTGGTGAAAAGCGCCTTGGAGGAGACACGAAAGAGGCTTTCTAGGCTTGAGCAAAGAAAAGAAGATGTCGAGTGCCTTAGGCAAAAGGCGTTAAAGAAGTTGAAAGAACTGGGAAGAGGTTATTTAAATGTTTTGCAGGAATTGGAGCAACTAAAGGAAGATCTCCTTGTCGAGGAGGAAAAGCATTTATCCATAGGGGAACTCAAAAGGGAAGAGGAACAGGCCAAGGTAGCGGTAGAGATCGAGGCAGAGAAGTTGAAGGCTGCGCAGGATATCTTGAACAGGATCGCTTCCGAGGAAGAGCGCCTCAAAAAGAGCATCTCCTCCAGAGAGGAATCTGCCAGGCTGTCTGGACAGAGGAGAAAGTTCGCTTTGGAGGCGCTTAAGGCCCTAGGACAGCAGTATTTATCCGAGTGGAATGCTCGCAACGAGTTGATTGGTCGTATCCATGAGATTGAGAAGGAAATTGGATTGTGGGAGAACAGATTGTCTCACTTAAAAAAGAAAAAGGCCATGGCAGACATGAGATCCAAGGAAAGGACATTGGAGATAGAGGAGTTGAAACTGAAAAAAGCATCGGCTGAGACGGAGCTGGCAGAGTTGGCGGAGATGTGGGACGGGCAGGCAATAGGACCGTCACCATTGGAGGAGACAGAAAGAAGGCCAGAGGAAATAAAGAAGAAGATAAGACAGCTGGAAAGAACACTAAAAGAGATGGGAAACGTCCAAATGGGTGTCCTTTCCGAAGATGAATCCCTGCAGAAAAGGTTGGAATATCTAGGGGAGCAGCTAAGGGATGTAAGTTCCGGGATAGAGGAACTGGAGAGACTGATATCCAAGGCCGATGAACACGCAAGCCGGATTTTCAAAGATGCATTGAGGAATATAAACTCGCGTTTCAGCGAGCTGTTTAAAAACCTCTTTGGAGGAGGAGAAGCACAATTGAGGATGGCCGAGGGCGGAGATCTTTGGGAGTCTGGAGTTGAAGTCATTGCCTGTCCTCCAGGAAAGAGGCCCCAGCACATTGGCCAGCTATCTGGAGGAGAGCAGTCCCTTGCTGCCATTTCCTTGCTCTTTGCAGCCATGGAGGTTGCAGAAGTTCCTATAGCAGTTTTGGATGAAGTGGATGCTGCGTTGGACGAATCCAACCTGAGACGATTTGCCGCCCTTGCCGAGGAGTATGGGAAGAGGATACAGCTGCTTTGTATGACCCACAGGCGTGCAACAATGGAGCATGCGGATATCATGTACGGAGTCACCTTGTCTGAGCCGGGTTTGTCTCAGATTGTGGGGGTGCGCTTGGAGGATTGGGATTGATGGATATAACCCGTGACGATATTTTGTACGGAGAACTGGTACTGAAACAGCCAGTGGATGGCCCTAGGGTAAACGTGGATACCGTGCTTCTGGCTGCCTATTGTAGAGTGAGGCGTGGTGAGAGGGTTTTGGAGTTGGGGGCTGCTCATGGTGCAGTAGCTTTGCTTTTGGCCAAAAGGTACCCCCATGCCTCGAGCATAGAGGGTCTTGAGGTCCAAAATGATCTATGGGAACTATCAAAGCAGAACGCTGAGGAGAACGGCCTTTCCGATAAGGTGACGTTCAGACAGGGGGATCTCAGGGAGGTAAGACGGCTTTACAAAAGCCAGTCCTTCGATGTGGTAGTAGTTAACCCTCCATATGACGAAATAGATAGGAGCAGACCTAGCCCTAATTTTAGAGAGGCCACTGCCAGGCACGGGGTGGCTTGTACTTTCGAAGATGTTGCGGCTGCAGTCAAGTTCCTCCTGCGGAACAAAGGCAGGCTCTATCTGGTAATGAGAGCCAAGAGGCTTGCCGAGGTGTGCAGCAAGTTGACCCAGAAGGGGCTTCAACCTAGACGTTTGAGGTTAGTCCATCCGAAGCCAGAAAGCGACGCTTCAGTTTTTTTGATGGAAGCTACCAGGTCCGACGGAATTGGCATGCTTGTGGAGCCTCCTTTGTTTATTCACGGAAGCGATGGCTCTTACACGGAGGAACTATTGAGAGCCTACAGGATAGGTGATAACCTTTGCCGTTAGTGATAGTCCCTACTCCCATAGGAAACATGGAAGATATCACTCTACGAGCTTTGAGGGCTCTGCGCCAGGCAGACATCGTGGCTTGTGAAGATACAAGAAGGACCAGGAAAATACTTGAGCGATTCAACATCAAGGCAAAGCTCGTCTCGTACCATGAGCATAACGAAAGGCAGAGGACTCAGTGGCTCCTGGGGATCCTGAGAGAAGGAAAGGTGGTGGCCCTTGTATCCGATGCAGGAACTCCGGGTATATCGGATCCAGGAGCAGTGGTTATAAAAGAGGCAATAAAAGAGGGGATAAAGATAGAGGCATTGCCAGGACCTACGGCTCTTATACCGGCTTTACTGCTGTCAGGTTTTCCGTTGGAGTTTTTTTCGTTTTTCGGTTTTCTGCCACGGAAGAGAAAGGAGAGAAAAGCTTACTTTGAAAGAATAACTAAAGCCCCGCCCCCTGTGGCTCTATATGTATCTCCCCATAGAATAAAAACCGACATCTCAGATTTATTGGAAGCCTTGGGTCCCGTAGAGGGTGCAGTGATCAGGGAATGTACCAAGGTCCATGAGGAAGTGGTGCGAGGGCCCTTGAACGTGCTGTTGGAGTGGGCAGAAGAAAATGAGCCGAGGGGTGAGATGGTGTTGGTTCTATATCCTTCTTGCCATGAGGAAGATAAGGAAAGGCAAGTAGATGGGAATGGTTGGTTATGCAAAGCCAAGGAACTCATAGATAAAGGCGAAAAGGTAAAAGATGTTGCAAAAAGGATACAAGAGGAGTATGGTATACCGAAAAATAAAGTAAAAAAAGAGCTACTCCATATGAATACTGAAGAAAGGAGATGAGAACTGTGGGACAGAAGGCTTTTTATATTACCACGCCTGTATATTATGTTAACGATGTTCCCCATATAGGTCATGCCTACACCACGATAGCTGCGGATGTCATGGCCCGGTACAAAAGGATGAGAGGTTACGATGTGATGTTTGCCACGGGGACCGATGAGCACGGCCAGAAGATTCAGCAGGCTGCGCAGGCCAAAGGCCTTACCCCTCAAGAGCTGGTAGATCAAGTGGTGGTGAATTTCAAGAAGCTGTGGGAAAGGCTTGGAATAACCCACACAGATTTCATAAGGACCACTGAAGAAAGACATATCCGGGTAGTAAGGTATATTTTCGAGAAATTGCTCAAACAAGGGGATATTTACAAGGGTACCTACGAAGGGTGGTATTGTGTACCTTGCGAGACCTATTTTACTGAGAGCCAGCTTGGTGAAGACAAGCTGTGCCCCGATTGCAAAAGACCCCTTCAGAGGATGACTGAAGAAAGTTATTTCTTCAGGATGTCCAAGTATGAAAAACCCCTTTTGGATTACTATGAGAAAAACCCCGATGCTATTCTCCCCAAGACTAGATACAACGAGATAGTGAGCTTCATAAAAGGGGGGTTGAAGGATCAATCCATCTCCAGGACTACCATTTCATGGGGGGTTCCTCTGCCTGGAGATGAAAAGCACGTCATATACGTGTGGTTTGACGCCTTGATCAACTACCTGACGGTATGTGGTTATCCTGACAATGAAGAAATGGTAAGGAAGTTCTGGCCTACTGTGAACCATATAATGGCCAAGGACATAATAAGGTTTCACTGCATAGTGTGGCCTGCCATGCTTCTTGCCTTGGGGCTTGAACCGCCAGCAAGGGTATTTTCCCACGGTTGGTGGACTGTAGAGGGCGAGAAGATGTCCAAATCCAAGGGCAATGTAGTTGACCCCTTTGAAATGGTGGATCTCTACGGAGTGGATCCCTTCAGATACTTCCTCCTTCGTGAGGTTCCCTTCGGCCTAGATGGTGATTTCTCGGAGAGAGCCCTTGTTGGCAGGATAAACTCCGATTTGGCGAACGACTTGGGCAACCTCTTAAACAGGACGATGCAGATGATCAACAAGTTCGCTGAAGGCCAAATACCCAAGCCTGCAACGTTGGAGGATGTGGATTTGGAGGTAAAGGGCTTGGCTGAGGAAACAGTGGAGACTTACACAAGTCACATGGATGTCTATGCTTTTGACGAGGCCCTTAAAGCATTGTGGACATTAGTTAGGAGGGGCAACAAGTATATAGATGAGACCATGCCTTGGAAGCTTGGTAGGGAAAAGGAAACGGAGCGTTTGGGTACGGTGCTTTACACCCTGGAGGAAGTTTTGAGGTTGGTAGGTCTACTGGTGGCTCCATTCATGCCTGATACGGGTAGGAGAATATGGAGCCAACTTGGGATAGACGAAGATCCTTATAAGTGCAATATAGACGACTTCCGCTGGGGAGAAAGAGAAAGCGGCTCAAAAGTGGGACAGAAAGAAGTGCTTTTCCCAAGGATAGATATGGAGGAATGGGAAAAAGAGAAGGCAAAAAGAGAAATGGCCAAAAACCTGGCTCCAGATCCTGGAGAGCACGAGGAGCAGATAACCATAGATGACTTTAGGAAGGTGGAGCTTAGGGTTGCCAAGATAATATCTGTGGAGCCTGTACCCAAGGCTGATAAGTTATATAAGTTGGATTTGGATCTGGGTTATGAGAGGCGCACCATAGTGTCGGGCATCAGGGAGTTCTATACTGAGGAAGAGCTTTTGGGCAAGAAGATAATAGTGATATGCAATTTGAAGCCCGCAAAACTCAGGGGAGTGGAGAGCAACGGCATGCTGTTGGCCGCGGAGACCCCTGATGGAAAGGAAATAGCTCTTTTGACGGTGGATGGCGACATAAGGTTGGGGGCGAGGGTTCACTAGTATGGAAGGTGTACCAAAATTTGTTGATACCCACTGCCATCTCGCAATGACAGAGCTGAGCGAGGATCTATGCCAAGTCCTCGAAAGAGCGCAAGCCCAAAATGTTACGGGGGTTTTGGCCGTTGGCTCCGACGAAGAGAGCAGTTTGATCTCCGTAGATATTGCAAATAATCATGCAGGGTTAGTTTTCGGTGCCGCGGTGGGTATACACCCTCATGAAGCTCAACAATTTTCTGGGAAGATGCCTTTTGGCCTCAGGGAGCAGGCCAAAAGGCATCCTGTCGTTGCAGTAGGCGAAACGGGTTTAGATTACTATTACGACAATTCCCCTAGAGACCTTCAGCAGCAGCTTTTCGTTGCCCACATTGAGTTGGCAAGGCGGGTTGATAAACCTCTAATCATGCATGTAAGAGACGCCTTTGATGATGCTTTCAGTATTCTGCGAGCGGAGGGAGTTCCTCCCAAAGGCGGAGTGATACACTGTTTTTCGGGGACGTATCAGGATGCCCGAATGGCCCTAGACATGGGCCTTTATATTTCCTTTTCAGGTATCCTGACCTTTCCTAAAGCAGAAGGGTTGCGGGAAGTAGCTAAAATGGTACCCTTAGACAGACTGCTTTGCGAGACCGATGCCCCGTATCTTGCGCCCGTTCCCAAAAGGGGAAAAGTAAACGAGCCTTCGTTTGTAAGGTATGTTTATGAGGTTTTGGCTTCCGTTAGAGGTATGGAGGTCGAGAAGTTGTCAGAAAAGATTTATCTTAACGTCAAGACTTTGTTCGGTGGAGTAGAGTGAAATGTTGAAATTCAAACTAGAAGCCACATGTAATAAGACCAAAGCACGGGCGGGAGTCATAGAGACCCCTCATGGCAAGATTGAAACCCCGGTTTTTATGCCAGTTGGCACTAGGGCTACAGTTAAGGCAATGGCGCCTTTTGAGCTCAAGGCCATTGGTGCCCAGATAATACTAAGCAATACTTACCATCTTTATTTGAGGCCTGGAGCGGATGTGGTGGCAGAAGCAGGGGGGCTGCACAACTTTATGGGATGGGACAGACCCATTCTCACAGACAGCGGAGGCTTCCAGGTTTTTTCCCTGTCCACTCTGAGAGAGATAACCGACGATGGGGTTTTGTTTCAGTCCCACTTGGATGGCACTCGTCATTTCATGACGCCGGAGAAGGCCACGTTGGTTCAAGAGCAGCTCGGAAGCGATATAGCCATGTGTTTTGACGAGTGCGTGCCCTATCCTTGCAGCCCTGAGAATTCCTATAAGGCCGTTGAGCGGACCATAGCTTGGGCAGAGCGATGCAAAAAGGCTCACAAAAGGTCAGATCAATCCTTGTTCGGTATTGTACAAGGTTCGGTGTATCCGGAGCAGAGGATCTACTGCGCCTCCGAGCTTAAAAAGATGGATTTTCCGGGGTATGCAATCGGAGGATTGTCCGTGGGTGAACCTCATGAAAAGATGTATCAAATGTTGGATGTGCTTTCTGAAGAACTTCCTCACGAAAAGCCCAGATACTTGATGGGAGTAGGTTATCCCCTTAACCTGCTAGAGGGAGTAGCAAGAGGAGTGGATATGTTCGATTGCGTTTTACCTACGAGGAACGGACGAAATGGAACGGTATTTACTTACAGCGGCAGGATCAACCTCAAGAATAAAGCTTACGAGAGGGACTTTTCGCCTATAGATCCCAATTGCAACTGTTATGCCTGCAGAAACTTTTCTAAAGCCTATATAAGGCACCTGTACAGAAGCGGCGAGATATTGGCTTCCAGGCTGTGTACTTGGCACAACCTCCATTTTCTTGTCGATTTGATGTCCAAGGCTAGGATCGCCATATTGGAGGGCTCCTTCGAGGACTTCAAGAGACGTTTTGAGGATAACTTTAACGACGAAGGCGGAAGGCGATGAAAACAAGGCTTTTGAAGGTGGATAAGTGGAATCCCCAAGAGAGCTTATTGGAAGAAGCTGCAGAAGTGATAAGAAAGGGAGGGTTGGTGGCCTTTCCCACGGAGACCGTTTACGGGCTAGGTGCCAACGCTCTGGATGAAAAGGCCGTTTTGTCCATCTTCAGGGCCAAGAACCGACCGGCTGATAACCCTCTAATAGTGCATGTTTCGCGGACAGAAGACGTCGATCAGCTTGCCCATTTAAACCATATAGCCTTGCGGCTCATGGAAAGGTTTTGGCCGGGCCCTTTAACCTTGGTGTTGCCTGCCAAGGGAAGGGTCCCCAAGGTTACAACGGGTGGGTTGGATACTGTAGCGGTCAGAATGCCGGACCATCCGGTTGCTTTGGGGCTGATAGAGAAGTCTCAAGTTCCCATAGCAGCTCCGAGCGCAAATTTAAGCGGGAGGCCCAGTCCTACTGACGCCGAATCGGTCATGGAGGATATGGAAGGGCGTGTTGAGGTCGTCTTAGATTCAGGTCCTACCGAGGTCGGTGTCGAATCTACTGTCCTGTACGTGAAAGACAAGGAAACGGTGTTGCTTCGTCCTGGAGGCTGTCCGCTGGAGGCCTTGGAGGAGATTGTTCCAGTTTTGGTCCCTTCTGAAAAAGATTTCTCCACAAAGCATTCTCCCGGAACGAGATACAGGCACTATGCGCCCTCCGTGCCTGTAGTGATAATGGACGAATTGGGCACATGGAGAGAACACCCGGCATATTTGGGAAGTTGCTCAAATGTGGGGTTCGTAGGCTTACATAATCCCCCTTTCAACGTTGAAAGAGAAATAATATTTGATTCAGTGCTCCACTATGGAAGGGGCCTTTTCGCTGCCCTCAGGGCCATGGAGAGGTGGAAAGTAGGTGTGATTCTGGTAGAACTGCCTCCGGAAGAGGGAATAGGGAAAGCTGTAAGAGATCGACTTATCAGGGCGGCTTCGGGATAAGGTGATATAGCACTTGCAAAAAAGTCTACACATTGCTACAATCATCGCCGTTGGAAGGGGAAGTGGCGGAATGGTAGACGCGCTGGCCTCAGGAGCCAGTGTCCTTTACGGATGTGGGGGTTCGAATCCCCCCTTCCCCACCACTATGTCAGGTGGTGTTCAGCATAAAGCAGAATGACGCATCAAAAAATATAGCCTGTTTTTGAGTGAGCAGGAAAAAGGGTCGCGTTGTGCTCTTGACACAACGTGACCCTTTCGCTATCCTCTTATTTTGTCACGTAAAGAATCCCCAAATTTTATGATAGGGAGGTCGTGTTTCTCCCATGGCAGAGTTTGTATCTGTTGGTAGAAATCGCAAGAGGTTAACTTTTGGTAGAGTGCGCGATTTGGTGGAATTGCCCGATCTGGTGTCCATTCAGCGGGACTCGTACAGATGGTTTTTCCAGTTTGATGAGAACGGTAAGTTGGTGGAGCCGGAGAATCGGGTGAGTCAAGGGCTACAAGAGCTTTTCGATGAGATTTTCCCCATTGAAAGCTACGATGGCTCTTTCTCTTTGGAGTTTGATTCCTACACGGTAGAGCCTCCAACCATAACGGAGGAGGAGGCCCGTCAGAGAGATTTGACTTGGGCCTGTCCCGTCAAGGCTACGATAAGGTTGGTCAATAGAAAGACCATGGAGATCAAGGAAGAGGAAATTTACCTCGGGGATTTCCCGGCGATGACTGAGAGGGGAACCTTCATAATAAACGGCACAGAGCGAGTGGTTGTGAATCAGCTTGCCCGCTCTGCAGGTGTTTATTTCAGTGCTGAGGAAAGCGTCCCTGGGCAAGAGCGTTATGCTGCAAAGGTCATACCGGACAGAGGAGTATGGTTGGAGTTCGACTTAACGCCAGGAGAGGTCTTGTCTGTAAACGTGGACAACAAGAAAAAGCTCCCCTTAACCATGCTTCTTAAGGCCTATGGAGTCCGCAATAACGATGAAGTTATCAAACTTTTTGGTGGTAGGGAAAAGCAAGCGGACATGGTTGAAGAGGAAATAAGGGGCTGTCTCTTGGCGGAAAGCATCATGGATGAATCTGGTAACGTGGTGATTCCAAGGAACAAGAGGATAACCAAGGAGGACCTGGAGATCCTGTGGGACATGGCCAGGACCAAGGTCTGGATTTGGGATGTGGATCCTTCTTTAGCCGCAACTCTGGAGAGAGATCCAACCTCAAACAGTGACGAAGCGACATTGGAAATATTTAGAAGGCTTAGGCCCAACGAGCCGGCCAGGATGGAGAACGCCAGAGAGTACGTAAATGGCCTTTTCTTTGACTCCAGAAGGTATAACCTGGGACGTGTAGGCCGATATAAGCTCAATCGACGTTTGGGTATTGATATACCTGAGTCGAACAGGCTTCTAACTGTAGAGGATATAGTTCTTATAGTAAAAGGTCTTTGGGATTTAAGAGATGGCAATGGTAAGGTTGATGATATAGATCACCTTGGCAACAGGCGTGTGAGGGCGGTGGGAGAGCTTCTTCAGAACCAAGTGAGGATAGGCCTTCTCAGAATGGAACGCATAGCCAAAGAGAGGATGACCACAATTCCCGATTTGAGCTCTGCTACTGCTAAGGATTTGATAAACGTAAGGCCTATATCTGCTTCGCTGAGAGAGTTTTTCGGTTCAGGTCAGCTTTCTCAGTTTATGGATCAGACCAACCCTCTTGCGGAACTGACCCACAGAAGGCGCCTTTCTGCGCTGGGCCCTGGTGGGTTGAGCAGAGAGCGGGCAGGTTTTGAGGCTAGGGACGTTCATTACACTCATTACGGAAGAGTCTGTCCTATTGAGACCCCTGAAGGCCCCAACATAGGTCTTGTGACTTCTTTGGCTACCTATTCGAAGATAAATGAGTATGGATTCTTGCAGACTCCAAAAAGAAGAGTAGTAAACGGAAAGGTAACCGACGAAGTTGTCTACCTCTCTGCCGACGAAGAGGACGAGTTCTATGTGGGACGTGCCAATACTCCACTGAAAGAGGATGGTGTCACTCTGGCAGAGGATATGGTTCACGTAAGGCACAAAGGTGAGATATTGGAGGTTCCGCCGGAGAAGGTAGATTTTCTTGATATCTCGCCTAAGCAGATTGTTTCGGCCTCGACAGCCCTTATTCCTTTCTTGGAACACGACGATGCCAACAGGGCATTGATGGGGTCTAACATGCAGAGGCAGGCTGTGCCTCTTATAAAGGCGGAGGCGCCTGTCATAGGTACGGGTATCGAGGGGAAGATAGCGTCAGATTCAGGATCATGTGTAAAGGCCAAGCGTTCTGGTGAGGTTATATATGTCGATGCAGACAAGATAATAATTCAACCTGCAGAGGGGAACGGTCCTGATGTTTATCGCATGATAAAGTTCAGACGCTCCAATCAGGGCACCGTTATCCACCAGAAGCCCATAGTTCAGGTGGGCGATCAGGTGCGAAAAGGTGAGATTATAGCCGATGGTCAGTCCATAGATAATGGAGAATTGGCATTGGGAAGGAACGTCTTGGTAGCCTTCATGGCTTGGGAAGGATATAACTTCGAGGACGCAATACTTTTGAGTGAGCGGCTCGTCAAGGAAGACGTTTATACGTCCATTCACATAGAGGAATATGAAGTGGAGTCCAGGGATACTAAGCTTGGACCAGAGGAGATAACCAGGGATATTCCAAACGTCGGTGAGGATGCCCTCAAGAACTTGGACGAGGACGGAATCGTTCGTGTGGGCGCAGAGGTCTCTGCGGGTGATATTTTAGTAGGTAAGGTGACCCCTAAGAGCGAGGCGGACCAGTCTCCTGAGGAAAAACTTTTAAGGGCTATTTTTGGTGAGAAAGCCAGAGAGGTTAGGGACACGTCCCTCCGCGTACCCCATGGCGAAGGCGGAAAAGTCGTTGCGGTAAAGAGACTTACTAGGGAAAAGAACGGAGAAGACTTGAGCCCTGGGGTTAACGATGTGGTGAAAGTATACATCGCCCAATTGAGAAAGATAACTGAAGGAGACAAGATGGCTGGGCGACACGGTAATAAGGGGGTAGTCTCCAAGATACTGCCGGAGGAAGACATGCCCTACTTGCCTGATGGCACACCAGTGGATGTGGTACTCAACCCCTTGGGTGTTCCTAGCCGAATGAACCTAGGGCAGGTTTTGGAGACCATAATGGGCTTCGTTGCAGTACAGAATGGATGGCATATAGCAACCCCTGTATTTGAAGGAGCGAAAGAAGAAGATATTACTGAACTCATAAGGCAGATAAAGAAGGGGGATCTTAAGGATCTCAGGGACGATGGAAGCATCGTGCTCTACGATGGTAGAACTGGGGAACCCGTAGAGTACCCGGTTACTATAGGCTACATGTATATGATGAAGCTAATACACTTGGTTGATGACAAGATTCACGCCAGGTCCATAGGTCCTTACAGTCTTATAACCCAGCAGCCTTTGGGTGGAAAAGCCCAGTTTGGTGGTCAGAGGTTTGGGGAAATGGAAGTGTGGGCCCTTGAAGGTTACGGTGCAGCTCATGTACTACAGGAAATTCTTACCGTAAAGTCTGACGATATCAGGGGAAGGCTCAAGACTTATGAGAAGATAGTCAAAGGCCAGAATATAGGAGAATACGGAGTGCCCGAAAGCTTCAAGGTTTTGGTCAAAGAGCTTCAAGGGCTGGGGCTTGACGTTGAAGTGGAATACGATGACGGCACTATGGGGGAACTGGTGTCGGATGAAGAGGATCTATTGGAGTCCTATTCGCCTCAGGACACGGAAGATGAAGCCCCATCAGATGTGGATATGCTGGCTGATGTTTTTGAGGAACCGAATTCTGGTGAGAAGGACGCCGGCGCGGAGGAGCCAAATGGGGAGGCTGATGTGTAAATGAGCCAACATGAGATCACAGGAGTGAAGATAAAGCTAGCTAGCCCGGAGAGGATAAGGGAGCTCTCAAGCGGAGAAGTCAAAAAACCTGAGACAATAAATTACAGGACTTTGAGGCCTGAGAAGGATGGGTTATTCTGCGAGCGCATCTTCGGGCCCACCAAAAGCTATGAATGTGCTTGTGGTAAGTATAAACGCAGCGGCCCCAAGTTTAAGGGGGTAGTTTGTGATCGCTGTGGTGTTGAGATAACCGATAGTAGGGTGAGACGTGAGCGATTGGGGCATATTGAACTTGCCGCCCCAGTGGTGCATATATGGTACCTTAAGGGGATACCAAGCCGGTTGAGTCTCCTGTTGGGCACGCCTTCGAAGGATCTGGAGAAAGTTGTTTATTTTGCTCCCATAAGGCGAAGGGAACAGGTCTTCAAGGTCGTCATAGATGGTAAGAAGACGAACCTAGTAAAACGGGGTGACCTGATCTCTGCAAGCGAGGAGAGAATACACAGGCACTATGACCATAAGTTCAAATCAGAGGAAGCCTACAGGGTTGTGCAGGTAGAGGATGTTCCTTTGAGTGAGGGAGACATCATATCTGCCCACCAGCTTGGCATGTATAAGAGGGATTACGGAGACAAGATCTTCCAGGCGGAGCCTGCCTTCAGAGTTGTGCGGGATAGTGCAGATGGACGATTTAGTGAGGGAGACGTTCTGTCTCAAACGGAGTTGAATAATCTCAGGAACGATGGAGTGTCCGTGGAGGTGGAAAGAGCTCTTGCAGGAAGCGAAGAGGGCTTTGTGGTAACGGCCGTTTCCAAGCTGCCTTTCTCTAAAGGGGACGTCATATCGGCGAGCGAGAATCAGCTTTTCTCCCAGAAGTATCCTGGAAGGTTCACAGTGCAGCATGAAACTGTGACTCTGGAGGATCCATGCTACATAGTTATAGACGGTGGCAACTCCCCTTTTAAAGTGGGCGATGTGATCCTTGAGAGAGAATACCGCCTTTGTGCCAGTTACGATAAAGAATTCAAGGCCGGGATAGGGGCAGAAGGTGTCTTGGAGTTGTTAAAAACCCTGGATCTAGATGAGCTCAGCGCATCTCTTAGAGAGGAGATTGCTGAGACCACGGGTCAGAAGAAGCGCAAACTGATCAAGCGCTTGCAGGTTGTGGAGGATTTCCGCAAAGGAGACAGCAAGCCTGAGTGGATGATATTGGAAGTATTGCCTGTCATTCCGCCGGATTTGAGACCGATGGTTCAGTTGGACGGAGGTCGTTTTGCCACTTCAGATCTAAACGACCTGTATCGTCGAGTGATCAACAGAAACAATAGATTGAAGAAACTTCAAGAACTTAGGGCTCCGGACATAATTATAAGGAATGAAAAAAGGATGCTTCAGGAGTCAGTGGATGCCCTTATCGATAACGGCAGAATGGGTAAAGCAGTACTGGGAGCTGGCAACAGGCCTCTCAAGAGTCTCACCGATCTTTTGAGAGGTAAGAAGGGGCGATTTAGGCAGAACCTGTTGGGTAAAAGGGTTGATTATTCAGGCCGTTCTGTCATAGTGATAGGTCCTAACTTGAAACTCAACCAATGTGGTCTTCCCAAGGACATGGCCCTGGAGTTGTTTAAGCCCTTTGTCATACAGCGCCTCGTGCAAAAAGGCTTGGTTCCCAACGTAAAAAGCGCGAAAAGAGCCATAGAGAGGCGAAGGGAAGAGATTTGGGAGGCCCTGGAAGAGGTCATCAAGGGTCATTCAGTGCTGTTGAACCGAGCACCTACGCTCCACAGGTTGGGAATCCAGGCTTTCGAACCGGTCTTGATGGAAGGTAAGGCGATACGCCTGCATCCTTTGGTCTGCGCTGCCTTCAATGCCGACTTTGACGGAGACCAGATGGCCGTACACGTACCTTTGTCCATTGAGGCAAGGGTGGAGGCCCAAATGATAATGCTCTCCGCCAAGAACTTGTTGTCCCCAGCGAGTGGTAAGCCTGTGGTCACCCCAACTCAGGACATAGTCTTGGGTATTTACTATCTGACGGGCATGAGAGAAGGCCTAAAGGGTGAGGGGACATATTACAGAGATATCGATGATGTCCTGAGTGCGTTAGATCATGGGTTGGTGCACGTAAATGCGAAGATAAAAGTGAAACATGCCGGAGAGTGGGTTGAGACATCTCCGGGTAGGGTTCTCTTCAACAGCGTTATACCAGAAGAACTCAGGTTCATAAACTCGCAGATGAACAAAAAGTCATTAGGGTCCTTGATAGATGCAGCGTACGACAAGGTTGAGCATGAAAAGCTTGTCAAAATGTTGGACGACATCAAGACTTTGGGATATCACTGGGCGACCGTAAGTGGCTTGAGTCTGTGTCTTGGCGATGTCGTTGTTCCGCCTCAGAAACAGGACATAGTCAAAAAAGCATTGGAAGAGGAAGAAGAACTTAGCGCCCAGTACCAAATGGGTATTTTGACAGAGGACGAGTACTTGAGGCAGAAGGAAACCTTGTGGTCGGAAGCAAGCCGTCAAGCAGCGGATTCCATACTGGCCAACATGAGTGACACGAATCCCCTTAAGATGATGGTTCAGTCAGGTGCTAGGGGCAGTAAGAGCCAGTTGGCTCAGATGGCAGGAATAAGAGGACTTATGGCTGATCCATCGGGTCGCATAATAGACTACCCGATTGTCTCCAACTTCAGGGAAGGCCTGAACATGTTGGAGTACTTTATTTCTACCCACGGTGCACGAAAGGGTCTTGCGGATACGGCGCTCAGAACTGCTAAATCAGGATACTTGACCAGAAGACTCGTTGATGTGGCTCAAGACCTGATAATAACAGGAGAGGATTGCGGTACTGATAAAGGTATAGCGATAAGAGCTCTCGTGAGGGATGAAAAGGTAGTTATACCCCTTAGTGAAAGGATAGCGGGTAGGACGGCATTAGTGGATGTCATCAACCCCTCTACTGGTGAAGTAATAGTAAGGGGTGGAGAGATAATTGATAATGAAACGGCAGAGCTAATAGAGAAGCTGGGTATAGAAGAAGTAATGGTGAGGAGTCCTATGACCTGTGCTCTTCAAAATGGCATATGCAGGACCTGCTACGGTACGGACCTATCCCAACGTAGGAAGGTCTCCATAGGTGAGGCTGTGGGTGTCGTTGCTGCTCAGTCCATAGGAGAGCCAGGAACCCAGCTTACGATGCGCACCTTCCATACGGGTGGAGTTAGGATAACAGGTGAGGACATAACTCAGGGTCTGCCGAGGATCGAACAACTCTTTGAGGTCCGGAAACCCAAGAAGATAGCCTATCTTGCTGAGATAGATGGAGTAGTCAGCGAGATAAGGGAGATGGAAGGCAAGAGGAAGATCTTTATAACGTCGGAAAAGGATGGAGTTGAGTTTAAATCCTCCTTCACGGTTCCTGCGTCACAGAACTTGCTGGTAGAGGAAGGGCAGAAAGTCAAGAAGGGACAGGCCTTGACGGAAGGATATGTAGATCCATATCAGTTGTTGGAGATTGAAGGCATTGAAGCGGTACAAAACTATCTAGTGGATAGCATCCAAGACGTCTATCGCTCTCAAGGTGTTTCCATAAACAACAAACATATTGAGGTCATATTGAGAAAGGTTGCTCCTGTCAACCGAGTTAGGATAGTGGATGAGGGAGATAGCTCCTTTGTCGCCAACGACCTGGTTTGGGTCAGAGACCTGGAGAGGGAAATAGAGGAGATTCGGGCAGAGAACGATAAGTTTATAAAAGAAGCTGTGGAAGCCATTGAGGGCAAGGTTCTAAAGGAGGCTAAAGGCCAGGGGAACCTTGAGAGCGTTATTGCCTTCAAGGATGAGGCCCTGGATGAGAATAAGATAAGGCGCATATTGATGCCTGGTACCCCTGTCAGCGAGCTGTATTTGGAGGACCAAAAAGGAACCTTGCGGGTGATAGTTGGAGAGGCTTCTTTCAGAAGGGAGCTTGAGGGGCTGGAGTTGGTTGAGCCCGTACAGCTGGAAGGTGATAAAAGAATAGAAGCCAATTCGCCTTTGACGGCGGGACAACTTGCGCTCCTCACTAAGGGCAAACCTGCAGAATATATGGTTAGGGATGTCGAGCTTCTGGAGGAGCTGGAAGATAAAGCGTACTTAGCGGATGACCTGATATTGGATGGAAAAGTGGTGGCCTTCAAGGATAGAGTGATAACGCCTGATGTGGTGAGCATAATCAGGGACCAGAATATCGAGGAGCTTAAACTGTGGAGAAATCCTGAGACGGTTACCGTGGCAGACGCAATGCAAAAGAAGCTGATAGATGAACTTTGGGGTAAATCTCTGACAAAGGCAGTCGATGAAGAGGGTAACGAAGTTGCGGATATTCCTCACATGGTTGATGGACGGGTCGTTAGAGGTCTCATTGCAAATGAGCTCACGGCTATAGAGGTTGAGGGTCATATATATACAAGGCAATCCATATTGCGCCAGGCTCTGACCGACGTAGCTTATGGCAAAGTGTTGCTGGAGGATGTCTTTGATGGCAAAGGGGAGCTTGTTGCTTCTGCTGGAATGGATGTAAATCATCAGGTTTTGGATGCTCTTGTGGAAGCGGATCCAGAAGTGCTAATACTAAGGCCAATATATGCTCATTCGGAGACAAAGAGGGTTATACAGAGAGTCTCCTTTGTACGTCGCCTGCGAAACGAACCAGTTTGGAAGCCTGTAATTCATGGCGTGACCAAGGCAGCCTTGAATACTGACAGCTTCTTGAGTGCCGCATCGTTCCAGCAAACTGCGCAGGTCCTTGCGGGAGCAGCGGTGAGAGGAGACCACGATAAACTCAAAGGATTGAAGGAAAACGTTATAATAGGGCACTTGATTCCAGCAGGTACGGGGAGAGAGGAATACAGGAAAATACAAGTGTTCCCCAAAAAAGTAGAGTCTGAACCTGGGAAAGAAGAAAGTGAAGAATCAGCGAACTTAGAGGATATATTTGAATAGAAAAAAGTCGTATTAGTTGTTTGAAAAGTATAGGAAATCTTGACATCGGGGGCTGACATTGATAACATGTGTCGGTCCCCTAGTAAGGGGGGATAGTGTGCCCTTACATGAGTTAGCTGTGCCTTATAGGGTAGTGGGTGCTAAGGCGGTAAAAAAAGCCTTGGAAAAGGGGAAGGTTAGAAAAGTTTTTATTGCGAAAGACGCTGATCCGTCCGTATCAGATGCATTGTTGGAGCAGGCCGTAAATGCGGGCGTTGAGGTGGAATGGGCGGATAGCAAAGTGATTTTAGGGCGAGCGTGTGCCATAGATAGGCCGGCTTCAGCGGCAGCAATAAGAAATGAAGAAAAATAGAAAATAACAAAAATAAAAATAACAAAGGAAGTTCTCATGAAGGAGGGAGCTTTGTGCCTACGATTAATCAACTTATAAGAAAAGGTAGAGAAGAAAAGAAGAAACGCTCGGGAGCGCCGGCGCTCCAGGGGAATCCTATGCGAAGGGGAGTTTGTACTAGGGTCTATACCGTTACTCCTAAAAAACCTAACTCCGCTCTGCGTAAGGTTGCGAGGGTAAGGCTAACCAACGGTTTTGAGGTGACCTCATACATACCTGGTGTGGGTCACAATTTGCAAGAGCACTCTGTTGTGCTGGTTAGGGGAGGGCGTGTAAAGGACCTTCCTGGTGTAAGGTATCATATAGTTCGTGGCACTTTGGATTGTGGCGGAGTTGAAGGCAGAAAACAGGGTCGTTCCAAGTACGGAGCCAGGAGACCCAAGTAGCCTGAAAAGAAAAGAGTTCCGAAGGAGGGCAATTGGAGAATGCCAAGAAAAGGTCATATTCGTAAAAGGAAGCCGCAGGTGGATCCTCGGTTTGGTCGGACCGACATTGCTAGATTTATCAATTGCATCATGTGGGACGGTAAGAAGAGCTTGGCTGAAAGAATAATGTATGGAGCCTTGGATCTGGCTGCCAAGCGCTTGAATACCGATCCGTTGGATGTATTTGAGAAAGCTATGGAGAACGTGAAGCCCATAGTAGAAGTTAGGCCGAGGCGTGTCGGTGGTGCCACATATCAGGTACCAGTGGAAGTTCAGCCTGAGAGGGCTCAAGCTCTTGCCACGAGATGGATAATTCAGTATGCCCGAGCAAAGAAGGGTATGCCCATGGTGGAGAGGCTTGCTCGTGAGTTTATGGATGCTTACAAGGGTGAGGGTAGCTCTGTTAAGAAGAGAGAAGATACCCATAAGATGGCAGAGGCTAATAGGGCTTTTGCACATTACAGATGGTAGAGTTCGTCAGGTGTGCAACGTGGCCCTGGCGGGATGGTGAGAAGGAATGGACGTTGAAAAGATGGACAAACTTAGACGCATAAGAAATATAGGGATTGCTGCGCATATCGATGCGGGTAAGACTACCACTACTGAGAGGATACTCTTTTACACCGGTCGGAAGCATCGCATCGGGGAGGTTCACGAGGGTGCTGCCACCATGGATTGGATGGAGCAGGAGAAGGAGAGGGGAATTACCATAACTTCTGCTGCTACTACGTGTCTTTGGAAAGATCACCATATTAATATCATTGATACGCCCGGCCACGTGGATTTTACGGTAGAAGTCGAGCGTTCCATGAGAGTTCTTGATGGTGCGATAGCTGTTTTTTGCTCTGTTGGTGGGGTTGAGCCTCAATCTGAGACGGTGTGGAGGCAAGCAGATAAATATAGGGTTCCTAGGATAGCCTTTGTGAATAAAATGGACAGGGTGGGAGCCGATTTCTTGGGTGTGGTCTCTCAGATGAAGGAAAGGCTGGGGGCGAATGCGGTTCCGATACAAATGCCTGTCGGCAGCGAGGACTCCTTTTCTGGCGTTGTAGATTTGGTGAGTTGTAAGGCTGTCTTGTATCAGGATGAACTGGGTTCTCAGTATAAAGTCGTAGATGTTCCTCCTGAGTTGCAGGAGGAGGTCCAGTTAGCAAGAGAAGCCATGGTGGAGGCCTTGGCCGAGTTGGACGAGGAGTTGATGGAGTTATATCTTGAGGGGGAGGAAATCCCGGAGGAACTTCTAAAGAGGGTTATAAGGGAGAATACTATAAAGCTTAAGTTGTACCCAGTTCTCTGTGGTTCTGCATTTAAAAACAAGGGTATCCAGCCTCTATTGGATGCGGTCGTGGATTATTTGCCGAGCCCGTTGGATCTTCCCCCCGTACAGGGAGAGGATCCTAACACCGGTGAGGTTGTAGAGGTTTGCCCCGATCCGGATGAACCCTTTGCAGCTTTGGCGTTCAAGATAGTGGTGGATCCTTTTGTCGGCAGGTTGGTGTATTGCAGAGTTTACTCTGGCACCGTTAACGCAGGGGAGACTCTTGTGAACACTACGGCTAGGACGAAAGAGCGAGTTGGAAGGATCCTGCGTATGCATGCCAATAAACGAGAGGAGCTCGATCGTGCTGAGGCTGGTATGATAGTGGCTCTTCCGGGACTTAAAGCCACTAAGACGGGGGATACTATCTGCAGCGATAAGCGCCCAGTCGTGTTGGAGAGCCTGGAGTTCCCGGAGCCAGTTATCTCTTTGGCTGTGGAGCCCCAGAGTAAAGCGGACCAGGTGAAATTGTCCAAAGGGCTTGCTGGTCTTTCGGAAGAGGATCCGACCTTCAGAGTGCGCACCGATGAGGAGACTGGACAGACCATTATATCCGGAATGGGAGAGCTTCACCTTGAAATAATAGTAGATAGATTGAAGCGTGAATTTGGGGTTTCTGTGCGTGTGGGTAAACCTCAGGTTGCTTATCGTGAAACCATTAAAGCCAAGGCTACCGCGGAAGGTAAGTTCGTGCGCCAGTCTGGCGGTAGAGGACAGTATGGTCACGTGGTGCTGGAACTTGAGCCTCTTGAGTCTAGATCGGGCTTTGAGTTTGTCGATAAGATAGTAGGAGGGGCTATTCCTAAGGAATATATACCCGCAGTTCAGAAGGGTATAGAAGAGGCAATGAACGCTGGAGTGCTGGGAGGATACCCTGTCATAGGGGTGAGAGCGACCCTTATCGACGGAAGCTATCACGAAGTGGATAGTTCCGAGATGGCATTCAAGATAGCGGCTTCTATGGGCTTCAAAGAAGCTATGAAAAAGGCTCAGCCGGTGCTGTTGGAGCCCATAATGGAAGTGGAGGTTGTAACTCCGGAGGATTATCTAGGTGATGTTATGGGCGACCTCAATGCTAGAAGGGGACGTGTTGAGGGTATGAGCATGCGCGCCAATGCCCGTATTGTGAAGGCGTATGTGCCCCTTGCAGAGATGTTTGGATACGCAACGGAGCTTAGGAGTAAAACTTCAGGTAGGGCTTCTTACTCCATGAAGTTTTCTCACTATGAGGAAGTTCCGCAGAATATTGCGGAAGAGCTTTTAAAGAAATAAAAAATATTTGAGGCAGAATTACAAGGAGGGAATAGAAATGGCGAAGGAGCATTTTGATAGGTCTAAGCCGCATTTGAACATAGGAACGATAGGTCACATTGACCATGGGAAGACGACGTTGACGGCAGCGATAACGAAGACGCTAGCTTCGGTGGGCTGGGCGGATTTTACGCCTTTTGATCAGATAGACAAGGCGCCGGAGGAGCGAGAGCGTGGTATTACGATCAACATAGCGCACGTTGAGTATCAGACGGAGAAGAGGCACTATGCGCACATAGACTGTCCTGGACACGCGGACTACATCAAGAACATGATCACTGGTGCTGCGCAGATGGACGGAGCCATATTGGTAGTTGCGGCAACCGACGGACCGATGCCCCAGACGAGGGAGCACGTGCTGTTGGCGCGCCAGGTTAACGTACCTGCGTTGGTAGTGTTCATGAACAAGGTTGACATGGTGGATGACGAGGAGCTTTTGGATCTTGTTGAGATGGAGATCAGGGACTTGTTGAGCAAGTATGAATTCCCTGGCGATGAGGTTCCTGTGATCAGGGGTTCAGCGCTGAAGGCGTTGGAGTCCGAGGACAGCAGCAGGGACAATCCATGGGCGAAGGCCATATGGGAGCTTATGGATGCATGCGACAGTTACATACCGGAGCCGCAGCGTGAGGTTGACAAGCCATTCTTGATGCCCATAGAGGACGTGTTCACGATCACTGGTCGTGGAACGGTTGTAACTGGTAGGGTAGAGCGTGGAATCATCAAGCCTGGTGATGAGGTAGAGATAGTAGGTATGCAGGAGGATACTCGGAAGACGGTAGCGACGTCTCTTGAGATGTTCCGCAAGATATTGGACGAGGCCATAGCGGGCGACAACGTTGGGGTGCTTTTGCGTGGAGTTGGCAAGGATGACGTTGAGCGTGGTCAGGTATTGGCGAAGCCTGGCAGCATTACGCCGCACAAGCACTTTATGGCCGAGGTTTACGTATTGAAGAAAGAGGAAGGTGGCCGTCACACTCCATTCTTCTCGGGTTACAAGCCTCAGTTCTATTTCAGGACGACGGACGTTACTGGCGAGATCAAGTTGCCTGAGGGAGTGGAGATGGTAATGCCTGGAGACAACTCTCAGTTTGAGGTTAAGTTGATAGTGCCAGTAGCTTTGGAGGAAGGTTTGCGTTTTGCAGTTCGTGAAGGTGGCCGCACGGTCGGCGCTGGTGTCGTAACGAAAATTTTGGACTAATGTGTCCCAAGGGGGCAGAGTATAGTGGCTAAAAAGATCAGAATAAAACTCAAAGCCTTTGATCATAGAGCGTTGGATGCCTCTGCGCAGCAGATTGCGGAGACTGCGCAGAGGACTGGTGCCAAAGTTTCTGGCCCCATTCCTTTGCCAACGGAGATCAATAGGTTTACAGTGTTGAAGTCTCCGCACAAAGACAAGGATGCCCGTGAACAGTTTGAAATGAGGACTCATAAGAGGCTCATCGATATAATAGAGCCAAATCAGAAGACCATGGAGTCTCTTATGCAGCTGAACCTCCCCTCGGGCGTGGATATTCAAATCAAACTATAGGGGAGCTCTGAGCTGAAAGGAGCGAGTATGATATGAGCGTTGGAATTTTAGGACGAAAACTTGGAATGACTCAGATATACAACGAAGAAGGCGTCGCAGTGCCAGTTACTGTGGTTGAAGCAGGTCCATGTGTCATAGTGGATATCAGGGATGAAGCAAGAAATGGTTATAATGCCATAGTGGCAGGTTTCGGAGACGTTAAGCCAGGCAAGTTGACGAAGCCCTTCAAGGGAGTATTTGAGAAGCACAACCTTGAGCCTAAGAGGTGGCTAAGGGAATTTCGTGTTGAGTCCGTCGAAGGCTACGAGATAGGCCAGGAAATAAAGGTGGATATTTTTGAAAAAGGCGAGAAAGTGGACGTTACAGGCAAAAGCAAGGGTAAGGGTTATGCTGGCGTCATGAAGAGGCATAACTTCTCGGGAGGCCCTGCTAGCCACGGTTCATCTAAGTTCCACAGACAGCCTGGTTCTGCTGGCGCAAGCAGCTACCCTGGCCATATCTTCAAGGGTAAGACAATGCCTGGTAGGTTGGGAAATGAAAGAGTTACAGTTAAAGGGCTCACAGTAGTCGATTTGGATACTGAGAACAACCTGTTGTTGATTAAGGGAGCCATCCCAGGGCCAAGAAACGGCCTTGTGATGATCCGTAAAACAGGCTCGTCGGAATAAGGGGGCAATACGAGATGCCAACAGTCAAAGTTGTTAACCTAAAAGGTGAAATCGTAGGCGAGCAGCAGCTATCAGATGCCGTTTTCAGTGCTCCGGTTCACGTGCCTGCAATGCACCAAGTGGTGGTTGCCCAATTGGCCAATAGGAGACAGGGAACCCACTCCACCAAAAGTCGCGGTGAAGTTAGAGGCGGTGGAAGGAAGCCTTGGAGGCAGAAGCACACTGGAAGGGCACGTCATGGAAGTAGAAGGTCGCCTATTTGGGTCGGTGGTGGTGTAGCTCATGGTCCAGTGCCTAGAGATTACCACCAGAAAGTAAACAAAAAGGTCAGAAGGCTTGCACTCAAGAGCGCTCTTTCGTTGAAGGTTATGGAAGATAAACTCGTGGTGCTTGATTCTTTCGATATGGAGAAGCCGAGCACCAAGGCAGTGGTCAGCTTCTTGGAGAGCATCAATGGAGGCAAGAAGCCTCTCTTTATGGTGGCCCAGAGCAGCAATGCTGCTTACAAGTCTGTGAGCAACATCCCGAAGGCTAAGGTCCTTCATGTTGACAGCATAAACGTCTACGACTTGGTACACCACGACCACTTGATAATCACTAAAGATGCTGTCAAGCGAGTAGAGGAGGTGTACGGAAGATGAACCTCACACCTTACGACATAATAATAAGGCCGATAATTACCGAGAAATCTAGCCGACAGATGGAGAACAACAAGTACACCTTTGAAGTTAACAAGGATGCTAACAAAATCCAGATAAAGAAGGCCATAAGCGAGATTTTCAAGGTAAAGGTCGACTCCGTTCATACCATAAAGGTTAGGTCGAAGCCGAAGAGATTGGGCGTTCACCTTGGGCGTTCCAGATCCTGGAAGAAGGCTATAGTTACCTTGAAGCCCGGCGAACGGATTGAGTTCTTTGAGGGCGCAAATATTTAGCCGGGGGAGGACTGAAAAGTGAGCATAAAAGTATACAAACCAACTACACCAGGTAGAAGGTTTATGACGGGATATACCTTTGAGGAGATAACCAAGACGGAACCGGAGAAGTCCTTGGTTGTATCCCTCAAGAAGAAGGGTGGAAGGAACAACTTAGGTCGAGTGACTATGCGCCATCGAGGTGGCGGTCACAAAAGACTCTACAGAATAATCGACTTTAAGAGGAATAAAATAGGAGTTCCTGGCAAGGTTGCAGCCATAGAGTACGACCCAAACCGTTCCGCTAGGATAGCTTTGATTCATTATGTCGATGGAGAAAAGCGTTACATATTGGCCCCCGTGGGTCTTGCCGTAGGAGACACAATCATGGCAGGTCCCGATGCGGATATTAAGCCGGGCAACGCTCTAAAGTTGAAAGATATGCCGGTGGGTACGTTTATCCACAACATTGAGCTTGAGCCAGGGCGTGGGGGTGTCCTTGTGAGGTCTGCCGGCGCAGCTGCGCAGCTCATGGCGAAGGAAGGCAAGTACGCTTATGTAAGGATGCCTAGCGGTGAACTCAGGCTAATCTTGCAGGAGTGCATGGCTACGGTTGGCCAGGTTGGCAATGTCGATCATGAAAACGTTACCAAGGGCAAGGCGGGGAGAAACAGATGGCTTGGCCGGAGGCCCCACGTTAGAGGTATGGTTATGAACCCTGTGGATCATCCTATGGGTGGTGGTGAAGGCAGAAGTAAATCTAACAAACATCCTGTTTCTCCTTGGGGCACGCCAGCAAAGGGATACAGGACGCGTAAGAGGAAGCCGTCCGACAAATATATAGTGCGGCGTAGATACGACAAGTAGCGTCGAGGAGGGACAAAGATGGCTCGATCCACAAAAAAAGGACCCTTTGTTGATCAGAAGTTACTAAGAAAGATTGAGATGATGAATGCAGAGGGTAAAAAAAGAGTTATAAAAACATGGTCAAGGCGGTCCACCATAGTGCCTGACATGATTGGGCACACGATAGCGGTGCATAATGGAAGAACCCACATTCCTATATTCATAAGCGAGAACATGGTGGGCCACAAGTTGGGCGAATTTGCGCCGACCAGGAAATTTGGTGGACATGCTGGACAGGAAAGGTCCACCAAGGTCAGGTAGGAGGGAATGATTATGGAAGCCAAAGCGACTTTGAGACAAGTACGGATCTCGCCTTTTAAAACCAGGCAGGTCCTGTCCTTGATAAGGGGCAAAAAGGCAGATCAAGCTCTCATAACCCTCCGGTACACGCCGAAGAAGGCTGCGAGGATAATTGAGAAGGCCCTTCGTAGTGCTATAGCGAATGCTGAGCATAATTACGGCATGGATGTAGATAAACTCTATGTAGTGAGGGCCTTTGCGGACCAGGGACCTTCGATGAAGAGATGGAGACCGGTGTCGATGGGTAGGGTGCATGGATATCGCCATCGCACCAGCCACATAACAGTTGTGGTCGCTGAACGTTAAGGAGGGTTGAAAATTGGGCCAAAAAGTACACCCCATAGGTTTTAGAATAGGTGTTGTCAAAGAGTGGGAATCCAAGTGGTTTGCAGGGGGCAAAGATTATTCCAAAAACCTTCATGAGGACCTGAAGGTAAGGGAGTTCTTGCTCAAGAGGTGGTCCAACGCTGGAGTTTCCAGAGTGGAGATCGAACGTATTGGGAACGTCATGCGTTTTACGGTTTGGACCGCCCGGCCTGGTGTTGTAATCGGAAAGGGTGGCAGCGAAATACAGGCAGTCAGAGACGAACTTCAGGCACTTACTGGCAAAAAAGTGATGATCAACATCCAGGAAATTAAAAATCCCGACACGGATGCCCAGTTGGTGGCTGAGGGTATAGCTTCTGCCCTGGAGCGCAGGGTTAGCTTCAGGAGGGCAATGAAGCAGGCGATATTTAGAGCCATGAAGGGCGGTAGTGAAGGGATAAAGGTTCAGTGCAGCGGAAGGTTAGGAGGCGCTGAGATCGCCCGTTCCGAGTGGTATCTAGAGGGTCGTCTTCCACTTTCCACTTTGCGCAACGATATTGATTACGGTTTTGCTGAGGCAAAAACCCTTTATGGTGTCATAGGGGTCAAGGTATGGATAAATAAGGGGAGAGTCAAGCAGCCCCTAGCGTCCACTCAGCAGCCCCAAGCGGAAGAGGGGAGGTAGTTTGGGATGCTTATGCCTAAGAGAGTCAAATACAGAAAACCACATAGAAAACCCCTTCGTGGAAGATCCAAGGGCGGAACGTACATAGCTTTTGGTGAATATGGGCTCCAGGCGCTTGAAGGGGCATGGATTACAGCTAGACAGATAGAGGCCGCTCGTATTGCCATATCGAGGAAGATGAAAAAGGGAGGAAAGATCTGGATTAGAATATTTCCGGATGTTCCTTACACCAAAAAGCCGTTGGAAACCCGAATGGGTAAAGGAAAAGGTTCCCCTGAGTTTTGGGTTGCTCCTGTAAAACGTGGCAGGATAATGTTTGAGATCGCGGGGGTTCCTCGGAGTGTGGCAGAGATGGCTTTTAGGACAGCTTCTCATAAGCTTCCTATCAAAGTGAGAATGGTTGCCCGCGAAGGAATGGGTGGTGAATAAGCATGAAGGCCAAGGAACTTAGAGATTTGACCATAGAGGAACTTAAGGAGAAGCACAAACAGTTCAAGGAAGAGCTGTTTAACCTCAGGTTCCAACATGCCATTGGGCAACTGGGCAATACAAATCGCATAAAAGAAGTTAAAAGATCAATTGCCAGAGTCCTGACGATCATGCGCGAGAAAGAAATAAGCGCTGAGCGTAAGGTATAGGGGGGTGTAGGTTACCATGAGTTCAACTAGACGAAAAAATAAAGTTGGTATAGTCGTCAGCGATAAAATGCAGAAGACTGTCGTAGTAAGAGTCGACCGCATGGCCAAGCACCCGCTATACGGGAAGGCAGTGCTTCGAAGCAAGAAGTTTATGGCTCATGACGAAGACTTCAATTGCAAAGTAGGCGACAAGGTTAGGATCGAAGAAACAAGGCCACTTAGCCGTCATAAGAGGTGGAAAGTGGTGGAGGTAATAGAGAGGGCCCCCATTCTTGGGACCGAGGTTGGGAAGGAGGCCTAGGCGATGATACAGCTGCATACCATGCTGAATGTCGCAGACAATTCAGGCGCAAAGAAGATTATGTGCATACAGGTTCTTGGTGGCACTAGGAAGAGATATGCTAGAGTCGGAGACGTCATTGTGGCGTCTGTGAAGGAAGCCATCCCTAACAGTAATGTCGCCAAGGGAACTGTGGTAAAGGCCGTTGTCGTAAGAACCAAGAAAGAGATCAGAAGGAAAGATGGTTCTTACGTAAGGTTCGATGATAATGCCGCAGTAGTGATCGATAACAATGGAGATCCAAGAGGGACGCGAATATTTGGTCCAGTAGCTCGTGAACTCCGCGAAAAGAGGTTCATGCGTATAGTCTCTCTTGCTCCAGAGGTTGTATAGGAGGGCTCGACATAAAATGAGCAAAATGAGAATTAAAAAAGGCGATAGGGTGCGAGTCATATCCGGTAAAGATAAGGGTAAAGAAGGAAAGGTCCTGAGAAGGGATCCCAAGAGGGATATGGTAGTAGTAGAAGGGGTAAACATGGTTACGAAGCACGTCAGGCCCAGTGCCAAGAACCCTTCTGGAGGTATCATAAAGCAGGAAGCTCCAATTTATGCCTGCAAGGTTATGTTGGTTTGCCCTGCATGTGGTAATCCTACTAGGGTTAGCCGTGCGTACCTAGAAGACGGTAGCAAGGTGCGCATCTGCAAGAAATGTAACGAAATAATAGACAAGGTCTAGAAGGAGGCGATTCCATAATGGTACCGCGTCTTGCGGAAAAATACAAAAAAGAGATAACGCCTCGCCTCCAAGAGAAGTTCGGGTACAAGAACGTAATGGAGGTCCCAAGGATAGAAAAAGTGGTAATAAACGTAGGCGTAGGCGAAGCGAAGCAGGATTATAAGCCTATGGAAGCTGCTGTATCTGAGCTGAGGACCATCACGGGGCAGCAACCTCTGATCAAGAGGGCTAAGAAGTCTGTTGCAGGTTTTAAGGTCAGGGAAGGCATGCCCGTGGGTTGTAGTGTGACACTCAGAGGTGCAAAAATGTGGGAATTCCTTGATAGGATGATCTCATTGGCTTTGCCCAGGATCAAAGACTTCAGGGGAGTATCCCCCAAAGCTTTCGACGGCAGGGGCAATTACAACCTTGGACTGAAGGAACAGCTTATTTTCCCAGAGATCGACTATGATAAGGTAAGCCGCGTTCGTGGAATGAATATTACGATAGTTACGACTGCAAAAACTGACGAGGAAGCCCTTTCTCTGTTGAAAGAGATAGGGATGCCCTTCAGTGATTAAGGAGGGGATGAGGTATGTCCCGTAAAGCTCTAGAGCACAAAGCTACATTGAAGCCTAAATTCGCGGTGAGGGCATATAACAGGTGCCCGCTGTGTGGGAGAGTTCACTCCTATATGAGGAAATTCAACATGTGCCGCTGCTGTTTCAGGAAACTTGCCAGGGAAGGCAAGATTCCTGGTGTAGTGAAAGCCAGTTGGTAACTACGGAACGCGGTGAAGGAGGCAAATGCTATGTATGTAACTGATCCAATTGCGGACATGTTGGCAAGGATACGCAACGCTAATATGGTTTATCACGAATCAGTGGATATGCCTGTTAGCAAGGTTAAGTTGGCTATAGCCAAGATTCTTAAGGAGGAAGGCTATATTAAAAATTATCGGGTTATCAATGACCCCAAGCTTCCTTATGGTGTCCTTAAACTATACTTGAATTACGGACCCAATAAGGAGCGGGTAATTCAGGGTTTGAGGAGAATTAGTAAGCCTGGGAGACGTATATATGTGAAGAAAGACGAACTTCCCAGGGTCATGAGCGGCTTGGGCACTGCCATCATTTCAACTTCTCAGGGAATGATGACAGACAGCCAGGCCCGCAAGCTAGGCCTAGGCGGCGAAGTAGTATGTTACATATGGTAGGGGGGTGCGCGGTTTGTCTAGGATAGGAAGAAAACCCATAACCCTGCCTGATGGCGTCACTGTAAATAAAGAGGCAAACAAAATCCTAGTAAAAGGTCCCAAGGGGCAGCTTTCCATGGACCTTGTCCCTGGGGTTGACGTCCAGGTAGAAGATGGAAAAGTTGTTGTAAAGAGAGAGACGGATGATAAAAAGATGCGTGCCTTTCACGGTATGACCCGTGCATTGCTCAACAATCTGGTGGAGGGCGTTAGTAAGGGGTTTGAAAAGCAGCTTGAGATCGTAGGAATAGGCTGGAGAGCCCAAATGCAGGGGAAAAACCTTATCTTGAACGTAGGATACTCTCATCCGGTGGAGTATGTTGCGCCTGAAGGTATCGAGCTTGCGACCGATGGTCCAGCGAAGATAATTGTCCGTGGTATAGACAAGCAAAAGGTGGGCCAGGTGGCGGCAGAGATCAGAGGAGTCAGGCCGCCGGAGCCTTACAAGGGTAAGGGTATCCGCTATGTAGGCGAACACATCATACGCAAGGCCGGCAAGGCTGGAGCTAAATAGCGAGGTGAAGGACAGTGATTACAAAGCGATCTAGAAATGAAATGAGATTGATCAGGCATCGACGCCTTCGCCGTAAAATTTCGGGAACTCCTGAGCGTCCGCGTCTTGCAGTTTTCAGGAGCTTGAACCACATATATGCCCAGATGATTGATGATACCGTGGGTCACACTCTTGTTTCGGCTTCGACGCTGGATAAAGAGCTTCGTGATAAGCTTGCCAGCACCAAGGATACGGAAGCTGCCAAAGCCGTTGGCGAGCTGATTGCAAAGAGGGCTCTTGAAAAGGGTATCAAGGAAGCGGTGTTCGACCGTGGAGGTCACAAATTCCACGGCAGAGTGAAAGCGCTGGCCGAAGCAGCCCGAAATGCCGGCCTGAAGATCTAAGGAGGCTTGGAGAATGAAAGGCTCGACTTCTGTTGTTTCCAAGGGAACTGAGCTGATCGAAAGGGTTGTTTCGATCAGCAGGGTAAGTAAAGTTGTTAAAGGTGGAAAACGGTTTAAATTCAGCGTCTTGGTCGTAGTTGGCGATGGTGAGAGCAAAGTTGGAGTAGGCATCGGCAAGGCGAGAGAAATATCTGAGGCAGTCCGAAAGGGAATAGACAAGGCTAAAAAGAACATGGTGGAGGTAAAAAAGGTCGGTAAGACCTTGCCCCATGAAGTGGTGGGTAATTTTGGTGCTGCTAGAGTTTTGCTTAAGCCAGCATCACCTGGTACGGGAGTTATAGCAGGTGCGGTCATAAGGGCCATAATGGAATTGGGAGGCGTGGGAGACGTTCTCACGAAGGTGATAGGAAGAACCTCCAATCCCGTTAACGTGGCCTACGCGACAATGCAGGCGGTCCAATCATTGCGCCTACCAGAGGAAGTCTTGAAGCTTAGAGGTAAGCTTAACAAGAAGTCCGAAGGTGCATAGGAGGCAGATGTATTATGGCTAAGATACGTGTTACGTTGAAGAAAGGTTTAGCAGGACGTCCAGAAAGGCAAAGAGCGACAGTTAGAGCATTGGGGCTCAGGAAACTCAATCATACTGTTGTCCATGAAGATACTCCTCAGGTGAGAGGAATGGTTGAAGCTGTTTCTCACCTAGTCGAGTGGGAAATGACTGAATAAGGGGTGGACAGATATGGAATTGCATGAGCTACGTCCAGCACCAGGGAGTAGAAAAGAAGGCAAGCGCCTGGGGCAGGGAAGAGGAAGTGGTACCGGTAAGACCTCAGGCAAAGGTCACAAGGGGCAGAAGGCCAGAGCCGGTGGAGGAGTAAGACCAGGTTTTGAAGGTGGCCAGATGCCTCTCTCCAGGAGGATACCCAAGAGGGGATTCAACAATGCGAGGTTTGCCAAGGTTTATCAGGTGGTAAACGTTGGTGCTCTTGAGGAGAGGTTTGAGTCAGGAGCGGTCATAGGAGCCAAGGAGCTTCGTGAGTGCAACCTGATAAAGAAGGTTACAAAACCTTATAAAATACTAGGTGAGGGCGAGGTAACGAAGGCATTCACAGTTAAAGCGAATGCGTTCAGCGCTGAGGCTATAAGGAAGATAGAGGCCGCTGGCGGAAAGACAGAGGTGGTATAAGTGCTGAATGCCATGAAAGATGCCTTCAGGTTGCCTGATCTAAAGAGGCGCATACTGTTCACCTTGGCGGTATTGTTTATATACCGCCTTGGTGCTCATATTCCAACCCCTGGGATAGATACTGAAGCCATGGCGAGGCTCTTCGGTGAAGGGAGCGCTCTCAATTTCCTGGATCTATTTGCGGGGGGTGCCTTGAGACGTTTTAGTATCTTCGCCCTTGGTGTTGCGCCGTATATTAACGCGAGCATCGTTATGCAGCTTTTGGTGGTTATATTCCCTGCTCTTGAGAAGCTGCAGAAAGAGGGGGAGCAGGGCCGTAAAAAAATCGTTCAATACACCAGGTTGGGAACGGTGTTTTTTGCAGCTGTCCAGGCCTTGGGTATGACTTTCTGGCTGAGAAACTTAGGGGTCTTTTCTGGCTCAGTGCTGGATATGATGATAGTGGTCATCACTATTACTACCGGTTCTGTCGTGGTAATGTGGCTTGGCGAAGAGGTTTCAGACCATGGTATAGGCAATGGAATCTCCTTGCTGATATTTGCAGGTATAGTAGCGAGGATTCCTGAGGCCATAGTGAGAACTTGGTCCATGGTTCGTCTTGGCGAAATGAGCTTTTTGGTTCTGCTCATAGCCATTATAGTCATGGTCGTTGTTGTAGCAGGATGCGTGCTGCTGCAAGAAGGGCAGAGAAGGCTTCCAGTGCAGTATGCCAAACGAGTCGTAGGGAACAAGGTTTACGGAGGTCAGAGCACGTTCATACCACTAAGGGTAAACCAGGCCGGAGTCATTCCCATAATCTTCGCTTCGTCGGTGCTTTTATTTCCATACACCGTGACGCGCTTTTTCTCGGGAGATATTGCCTCTAAAATCCAGGCCATTCTCTCTCCGGGCAGCGTTGTTTACATGGTGTTGTACGTAGGACTGATAATATTCTTCTCGTATTTCTATACTGCAGTTGTCTTTGATCCGGTAGATACGGCAAACAATATGAAGAAATATGGCGGGTTTATACTGGGGATAAGGCCTGGCAAGCCAACTGCGGAGTACATTGAGAAGGTAATGTCCAGAATAACTTTGGGTGGAGCCGTTTTCCTTGCCGCTGTGGCGTTGTTACCGACCATAATGACTCGATTGATGGGCATCACCACTTTTTACTTTGGAGGGACAGCGGTTCTGATAGTCGTAGGTGTGGCGCTTGATACGGTGCATCAGATAGAGGCACAGCTTTTAATGAGGCACTACGAGGGAATCTTGAAGCGGAACAAAGGGAAAACCGGCGGTCTGTTCAAATTTTAACTCAGGGGTGTAAGGACGATGAAGCTTATATTTTTAGGACCTCCTGGTGCTGGCAAAGGTACTCAGGCTGCAGTTATAAGTAAGAAGTATGGAATAGCTCATATATCCACAGGAGATATATTGCGGGACAACGTGGCTAGGGAAACCGAGCTCGGCCTCAAAGCCAAGAAGTATATGGAGTCAGGCCAGTTGGTGCCCGACGATGTTATAGTCGACATGGTGGAGAGGCGGTTGAAAGAAGAAGATTGCCGAGCAGGGTTCATCTTGGATGGTTTTCCGAGGACAGTGGTCCAGGCTGAGGCTTTGGACAAGCTTTTGGAAAAGTTGCATATCACTCTTGATGGTATAGTGTATTTTGATGTTCCTGATGATGTAGTTATAAAGAGACTTTCCGGTAGAAGGATATGCAAATCTTGTGGGGCCATATATAATATTCACTCTCAGCCCCCCAAGAAAGAAGGGGTATGTGACCTCTGTGGAGGCGAGTTGTACCAGAGAAGCGACGACGAGGAGTCGGTGGTAAGGAATAGACTTAAGGTCTACAAGGAGCAGACTGCACCTCTTATCTCTTACTATGAAAAATCTGATAAATTTTTGAGAGTCGATGCTTCGCAGGATAGCTCCGCAGTAGTGCAAGCAATAGTGGAGGCGGTAAAGAAGTAGGATGTTTCTTTTAAAGAAGAAGACGGATCTCGTCAACATGAGGAAAGCAGGAAAGGTAGTTGTAGATGTTTTGCATTTGATGAAGGAACTGATTAGGCCTGGTATCGATACGCTCACTCTTGATGAGAAAGCGGAGGAGCTGATAAGAAAGGAAAAGGCCAAGCCAGCTTTCAAAGGGTATAGGGTTCCAGGCATTCCTAGACCGTTTCCGGGCACTCTGTGCGTATCCATAAACAATGAAGTGGTGCATGGTATTCCAAGCAGAGATAGAGTCCTGGAAGAAGGTGACATAGTTAGCATAGATGTAGGTTCCTTTTACGGGGGGTATTATGGAGACGCAGCTTACACTTACCCAGTAGGCGAGGTGAGCAAAGAGAAGGCCGAACTCTTATATGTCACCAAGGAGGCGCTTGATATAGCTGTAAAGATGGCTGTTCCGGGTAATACTGTGGGGGATATAGGCCACGCTGTGGAGACCTTTGTGAAGAAGTGGGATTTTGGGATAGTCAGAGAATATGCTGGCCATGGGATTGGTAGAAAGCTCCATGAACCCCCACAAATCCCCAACTACGGTGCTCCTGGCACTGGTGTGACCTTGAAAGAAGGAATGGCCATAGCTATTGAGCCCATGGTGATGCTAGGGGAAGAGAAGGTTAAAACTTTGCCCGATATGTGGACGGTGGTCACGGCCGATGGTTCTGATGCAGCACACTTTGAAAAGAGTGTGTTCATAACAGAAGATGGACCCGAGGTTCTTACTCCGTGGGAGTGATGGGGTTGGGTCGTTTGAAGATTGGTCAAGTGGTTATTTCCAAGCAGGGGAAGGATACTGGCAAGTGGTATGTAGTCGTGGGATATGATGAGAGGTCAGGTTTTGTCCTTGTGGCGGACGGCAAAAAGAGAACCAGTGCCAACCCCAAGCGGAAAAACCCAAAACATTTACAGCCGACTGGAATGTTCATAAAGGAGGTAGCCGAGATGGTCGAAGGAAGAAAGTGCTTGGCGGATAATCAGCTTCTTTCGCTAATTGAAAGTTGCAGAAACGAAGAAACTACCTGCGGAAAGGTGACGGGGTCTTATGCCTAAGGACGATGTGATAGAAGTAAAAGGTACAGTGGTAGAACCGCTTCCTAACGCTATGTTCCGTGTCGAACTGGAGAACGGGCACAAGATTTTGGCACACGTTTCAGGCAAAATGAGGATGCACTTTATAAGGATACTGCCGGGCGACAAAGTTTTATTGGAGATTTCGCCTTATGACTTGACACGAGGGCGAATCGTGTATAGATATAAATAGCTTTTTGTCAGGAAAAAAAGCTTGCTTGCGAGTGTAGGGGGAGTGTTTTAAATGAAAGTAAAACCATCAGTTAAGCCGATTTGTGAGTACTGTCGTGTCATTAAAAGAAATGGCGTAGTAAGGATAATATGCGAGAAAAACCCAAGACATAAACAGCGCCAGGGCGCAAGGAGGTAGCTCGAACATGGCTAGAATAGCAGGAGTGGACCTACCAAGGGAAAAGAGAATCGAGATAGCGTTGACTTATATCTTTGGTATAGGCTTACCTACTTCTAAGAAGATCCTTGAGGCTACGGGTATAGATCCAAATACCAGAGTAAAGGATCTCACAGAGGACGAGGAACAGAAGTTGCGTGCGGAGATCGAAAACAACTACAAGGTTGAGGGTGACCTGCGCAGGGAGATTACCATGAACATAAAACGCCTCATGGAGATCGGTTGTTATAGGGGCTTGAGGCATAAACTGGGACTCCCTGTGAGGGGGCAGAAAACCAAGACCAATGCGCGCACACGAAAAGGCCCAAGGCGCGCTGTTGCTGGAAAGAAAAAGCCGACAGGCAAAAAATAGTATTTAGGGCCTGAAGTTAAAAAGGAGGGAAACCAGACGTGGCAAAGAGAACGCAGCGTCGAGGCAAAAGAAAAGAGAGAAAGAACATAAGTTACGGTGTTGCCCATATATATTCTACGTTCAACAACACTATCATCAGTGTGACCGATAAGGAGGGCAACTTGCTTTCATGGTCTTCAGGGGGGACCGTGGGTTTCAAGGGTACCAGGAAGTCCACCCCCTATGCTGCGCAGATGGCTGCACAGCAAGTGGCTAAACAGGCCCAGGACCATGGAGTTCAGGAAATAGATGTGGTAGTCAAAGGCCCTGGACCAGGTAGGGAGTCCGCTATCAGGTCGTTGCAGGCTGCAGGACTACAGGTTAATGTGATAAGGGACGAAACTCCTATACCACACAACGGCTGCCGTCCTCCTAAGAGGCGCCGTGTGTAGACAACAATTTGAGGGGAGAGTAATGGAAATATGAGTAGATATACAGGACCCGTATGTCGCTTGTGTAGGGCTGAGGGAACAAAGCTGTTTTTGAAGGGTGATCGTTGCTACACGGAGAAGTGTGCAATTGCCAGAAGAAACAACAAACCTGGCCAACACGGTGCTAGGCGTGGCAAAGAAAGTGAATATGGTCTTCGCCTAAGGGAGAAGCAGAAGCTTCGCAGATTCTACTGCATGAACGAATCTCAGTTTAGAAGGTTTTACACCATGGCAACCAAGATGCCAGGGCAGACAGGTCACAATTTCCTCCAGCTGTTGGAGCGCAGGTTGGATAACGTTGTCTACAGAATGGGTCTTGGTGTCAGCAGACGCCAGGCTAGACAGATAGTAAGGCATGGGCATGTCCTTGTAAACGGGAGGAAGGTAGATATCCCCAGTTATCTGGTTAAGGCTGGAGATAAAATAGAGATAAGCGAAAAGAGTAGGGATCTTATGGTAATCAAGGAGAATGCAGAAGCTGCGAGCGTTAGGACTTTACCTGCGTGGCTTGAGTTTGACGTGGAGCGAATGGAAGGTCGAGTGGTATCCCTTCCGACAAGAGACCAGATAGAAGTTCCGGTCACTGAGCAGCTGGTAGTTGAGTTCTATGCCCGATAATGTAAAAAAGGGGGGAATTGAGTTGGAACATATAAGACCTGAGATAAGAGTGGAAGAAAGTACCCCCCAGTATGGCAAAATCGTTGTTGAGCCCCTTGAGAGGGGCTACGGGGTGACGTTGGGCAATGCCTTGAGGAGGGTTCTTTTGTCCTCCATAAGGGGAGCATCCGTTACAGCCGTCAGGATAGAGGGTGTGGTTCATGAATTTAGCACCATTGAAGGTGTGAGGGAAGATGTTATTGAGCTGATCCTAAATCTAAAGCATGTTCCTGTGAAATCATATGCCTCTGAGGTCAAAGTGCTGAGGCTTGAGGCTGTCGGTCCCAAGGTCGTAACTGCAGCGGATATTCAGCCGGATAGCCAGGTGGAATTTGTAGATCCTGACGCTGTGATATGCCACCTTGCGGATGGCGCTAGGGTGGAGATGGACATATACGTCGAAAATGGTACTGGATATGCCTCACCAAGTAGACCTAGGCCTTCTTATTTGCCTGTTGACGCCTTGATGGTGGACGGCATATTCTCGCCAGTCAAGAAAGTCAAATACGAGGTACAAGATGCCAGGGTTGGTCAGAGGACGGACTACGAGCGACTCATATTGGACATATGGACCAATGGTGTCGCGAAGCCGGAGGAAGCCGTTGCAGAGGCTGCTGGCATACTGGAGGGCTACTTCTCAAGGATTAAGACCTTCCTCGGAGGGGCGGATTTGGTGATTCCTCAGGAGCCCGAGGAACCGGAGGAAGGGGAGGAGCTTGAAGAAAAGGACTCCATGAGCGAAGAGGAAAAAATGCTCTTGGCCAAGCCCATAAAGGAGCTAGAGCTTTCCATAAGGAGCGAGAATTGTCTCTTAAGGGGTGGAGTTCACACTGTAGGTGATCTTATCTCCAAGGGGAGAAACGAATTGCTTAAGATTAGAAATCTTGGAAAGATCTCCCTTAGGGAAATAGAAGAAAAACTTAAGAAATACGGTCTTGAACTACAAGATGGGGCTTCGGAAGAAAAAAGTGAAGCTACCTCTGCAGAAGCGAAGGAGGATTGAGTCCAATGAGGCATCGAGTGGATAGAAGAACTCTTGGACGCTTTGGTAGTCACAGAAGAGCAATGCTTTCAAACATGGCTGCGGAGCTCTTCTTGAAGGAAAAAATAGAGACTACCCTTCCAAGGGCGAAGGAACTTAGGAGGGTGGCAGAGAGGTTGATAACCAAAGCGAAGCTTGGAGGACTGCATAACAGAAGGTTAGTGGCGTCAAGGATGCCAAACAAGATGGCGGTCAAGAAGCTCTTTGACGATATCGCCAAGAGATACGCCAACAGAAATGGTGGTTACACCAGGATAGTTAGGACTACGTATAGGTTCGGGGATGGTGCTCAGAAAGCTATAATCGAGCTAGTTGAGGAGTCATGATATCCCAGGAAGAATACATAATAGAGGCAAAGGGCCTTAGCTTCTTTTATCCCGGAGCAGAAAGTCCTGTTCTAAGAAATGTGGACCTCAGACTGCGTAGAGGGGAATGGCTTGCAATACTAGGGGCTAACGGTTCTGGGAAATCTACATTAGCCAAGCATTTCAACGCCCTGCTACTACCTACGCAGGGCGCTTGTTTTGTTTATGGCCTTGATACCAAGAGTGCTCAAGGACAATTAGAGGCCCGAAAGAACGTAACCTTGGTCTTTCAAAATCCTGACAACCAAATAGTTGCGGCTATAGTGGAAGAGGATGTGGCCTTTGGCCCTGAAAACCTTGGGATACCCTCGGTCAAGATACAAGAAAGGGTAAGGAAAGCGTTGAAGATTACCGGGTTATATGAAGTCAGAACTAAGCCCACTTATACCCTTTCTGGGGGTCAGAAGCAACGCCTGGCTATAGCAGGTGCTATTGCTATGGAGCCTGCCTGTATGGTCTTGGATGAGGCTACCTCAATGCTTGACCCCAAGGGAAGGAGAGAGATAAATGATGTCCTCTGCAAATTGCACAGGGGAGGAATGACCTTGGTCTCCATAACTCATAGGCTAGAGGAGATAGTGGCTTGTGATCAATGTATAGTCCTTTCCAAGGGCACAAAAGTGTGGGAGGGAGCCCCAAAGGATTTATTGGCTATGGGTGAGGGACTTATTGAATGGGGCCTTAGGGTTCCACCATTGGTTGAGCTTTGTAATCGTCTGAAGCTCTCAGGAGTTTTGCCCAAGGATATTTTACCCAAAATTGACGAGATGGTGGATGCCCTATGTCCATAATTGTAGATGATCTTGTTTATGTTTACCATCAGGGGACTCCCCTGGAGACAGAGGCCCTTAAAGGAGTGAGTATGGAAGCTAACCCTGGAGAATGGGTTTCCGTAGTGGGACATACTGGCAGTGGCAAATCTACGTTAGCCCAGCATTTGAATGCTCTCTTGGTTCCTACGAAGGGGAAAGTGGAAGTAGATGGTATTCTTGTAGGAGATGACACCAGGGAGCATAGGAAAATAAGGCAGAGAGTGGGTCTTATATTTCAATATCCGGAGCAACAACTATTTGAAGAGACAGTATTTGCCGAGGTAGCTTTTGGCCCAAGGAATTGGGGAGTCAGCGAGGAGGAAATTCCTGTAAGAGTTCGGGAAGCTTTACAAGCTGTTGGATTGGATGAATCTTTTTGGGAGCGTAATCCCTTTCAGCTTTCTGGGGGCGAAAAAAGAAGAGTTGCTATTGCTTCCATACTTTCCATAAGGCCTAGATATTTGGTCTTGGATGAGCCCACTGCGGGGTTGGACTCCAAAGGAAGGGACGAGCTTTGCTCCCTGTTGAGGCAACTAAAGGTGTCCGGGACGGGAATTATTCATGTCACCCATGATCTTGAACTGGCTTTGGAATATAGTGACAAAATCCTTGTGTTGGAAAGTGGGAAAGCCTTATTTTGGGGTAGCCCCGAGGTAATAGTGGAGGAATTAATAGAGAGGGAAATAGAAGGGTTAGTGGTGCCTCCGGTTGTTGAGTTGGCAAGGCGATTGAGAGATGTAGGTTTCGATGTGCCTGTCACCTGGAAGGCACAGACCTTAGCTTCTGCGATAGAGGAGAAATTTCAAAAATGAAGTTCTTGAATCATTTGACCCTTGACCAATATGTGCCTGCTGATTCTGTAATTCACCGCATGGACCCCAGGGCCAAGATAATTGGGGTAGTGATGGTCCTATCGGGGATTTTTGCAGTCCACAGGGTAGAAGGTTTTTTGCTCTGGTCACTTTTGCTTCTTATTGTAGTTAAGTTATCTAAACTGCCGATTTCCATGGTATTGAGATCTGCAAGGCCCGTCATCATTCTGGTGCTGTTCACGTCTTTGATTCATTTGTTCTTCACCAAGGGAGAGGTAATATTCCAGTACGCCTTCTTGAGCATAACCCGGGAAGGCGTGTTGATGGCTGTAAAGATAAGCTTGAGGCTGGTTTTGCTTGTCATGTATGCTGGATTGTTGACCCTTACAACGAGCCCAACAGAACTTGCAGACGGCTTGGAAAGCATATTCAGTCCTCTCAAGCGATTTGGTTTTCCAGCTCATGAGATGGCTATGATGATGACCATAGCAATAAGGTTTATTCCTACGTTGCTGGATGAAACAGATAGAATAGTTAAAGCTCAGATAGCAAGGGGAGCAGAGTTAGACCAAGGAGGAATAATGAAGAGGATTCGCTCTTTCATTCCCATCCTGGTACCCCTTTTTGTGATCGTTTTTCAGAGAGCAGAGGATTTGGCCGTTGCCATGGAATCTCGTAATTACAGAGGAGGCGAAGGGAGAACCCGTATGTACCCTTTGGTTTGGAGCCTCAAGGAGACAGTCTTCATGCTCGTTGCTGCTTTGGTTACGTTCCTCGTTATCATGTGGGATAAGAGGGTATGGCTTTAATGGCACGGTACGCTATGCAGGTTTCCTATAAAGGAAAGGATTTCTCAGGGTGGCAAAAACAGCCTAACTCCAGGACCGTTCAAGGGGTGTTGGAGAGTGCCCTGGAGTTACTTGCTGGGCATCCAGTTACTGTTTACGGAGCTGGGCGGACGGACAAGGGAGTTCATGCATTAGGACAGGTGGCATCCTTCGACCTGAATAGGCATTGGGCGCCAGAAAAGCTTCTTTTAGCTGTAAACGCCCATTTGCCGAAAGATGTAAGGGTTATGAGGATGCGCTATGTAGATAATTCCTTTCATGCCCGCTACAGTGCGTTGTGGAGGGAGTACGTATATTTCATATGGACAGGGAGAGTGTGTTTCCCTCACTTTAGTGATTATGTGTGGCACAGGAAACAGAAATGGGATATATCGAAAGCCCGAAGGGCCTGTAAGCTTTTTTGGGGGACCAAGGACTATAGGGCATTTTGTAGGAAAAGTGAGTGTCCACCAAGTGCCTTTAGAACCATACATAAGGCCGAGGTTTTCTCTCGAGGTGACCTAGTGTGGTTCAGGGTAAGAGGCGACTCTTTTCTAACGAACATGGTTAGAATAATGGTTGGAACTTTGGATTATATATGCACAGGCAAAAAAGATATAGATTACCTCGAGGAACTTCTGCAGGGCAAAGCCGAAAGGCCCGATGCAGGGCCTACTGCTCCGGCGGATGGCTTGTTCTTTTGGCGGGTGGGTTACCCTTGGTCTTTGTGGTAGATAAAGGAGATATTGAGCTTAGGGGCATATATAGGATATAGTTTTGAGTTAGTAGCGTTAGTTCTAAGGGGGTATAAGATCGTGTGGGGTGTCGACATAGGAATAGATTTGGGTACTGCCAACGTTCTCATCTACATGAAAGGCAAGGGCGTCGTCCTTAGGGAACCCTCTGTGGTAGCTGTGGATTTGAACACCGATAGGATATTGGCTGTAGGCGATGAAGCTAAGAAGATGTTGGGGCGTACCCCAGGGAACGTAGTTGCTGTAAGGCCACTTAGGGATGGTGTCATTGCCGATTACACCATGACTGAGGCCATGCTTCGATATTTTCTGAAAAAGGTCACGCCGGGGCTCAGCCGTTTCTTCAGGCGAAGAGTTATGGTATGTGTGCCTTCAGGTGCCACAGACGTGGAGAGGAGGGCTGTCCTTGAGGCAGCGGTGGAGATAGGTGCCAAGGAGGCCTACCTAATAGAAGAACCCATGTCTGCCGCCATAGGAGCCAATCTTGATATAGCAGAGCCAAGGGGGAATATGGTTGTCGACATAGGGGGAGGAACCACTGATATAGCGGTCATATCCTATGGAGGCATAGTGGTTACTCAGTCCCTTAGAGTCGGGGGAGATAAGCTTGATGAGAGCATAACCAAGTACATCAGAAAGGAGCATAACCTTGCCATTGGTGAACAGACAGCGGAGGATATAAAGATTGCTATAGGTACATGTATGCCAAACCTAGATGAGGAGAAAAAAATGGTGATCAAGGGCAGAGACCTGGTTCATGGTCTTCCCAAGCAGATAGAGATAACCTCGAGCTTTGTCGCCTCTGCTATAGAGGAGGAAGTTCATTCCATAATTGAGGGAATAAAGCAGGTGCTGGAGCAGACGCCACCGGAGCTGTCCGCAGACATTATAGACAGAGGGATCACTCTTACTGGAGGAGGAGCGCTTCTTAAAGGTCTCCCTGAGAGGGTTACGGAAAGCACCGGGATACCTGCGTATGTAGCAGATTCGCCTTTGGAGTGTGTGGCTATTGGGACGGGAAAGGCTCTAGATGAGCTGGACGTGCTGAAGGCCAACGGTTCCCTTATTGGAGCATCCAGAAAGAGAAGCCGCAAAGGCCGCTAGCCGGCGGAAGGGGTGAAAAACTTGATTAGTGAACGGTGGTGGTCTGGAGGTTTACGTTTTTCCTGTTTGGGTTGTGGAAGGTGTTGCAGAGGGGAACCTGGTTGCGTCTGGATTACACCAGAGGAGGTAAAGAAGCTAGCTGAGTTCTTGTCCCTTACAGAGACGAAGTTTTTAAGTAAATATACGTATAGTGTGGATGGAAGGGTGAGCCTCAGAGAAAAACAAAATGGCGAATGTGTGTTTTACGATAGTGACACCAATAAGTGCTCAATCTACGAATATAGGCCTCTTCAATGCAGGCTTTTCCCCTTCTGGCCTTCTCTTATGAAAAACAAGGAAAACTGGGAGTGGGAAAAACGCAGATGTCCGGGTATAGGCGAGGGAGAACTTCATAGCGCCCAAGAGATACAACAATGCTTAAACGAAGCCCCCTTCGAGGATCTATAAGGTTTCCATATAAGAAACAAGTGCATTCAAATAAAAAACAATTGTTGCAATAAGAACGATGAAGAGTATAATAAAACAGAGAACGCTAGTTTCTCTGTTTTTCTTTTTTGATTATTGCTTGAAAATTTCGCATATAAGAAATAAACTAAAAGTTGAAAACAGTATATGAAAAGGTGTACGATAAAAGGGAGAAAGGTGTATTTTCAAAAAAAAGAGGAGGGGCAGGATAATGGCAAAGGTTAACAGAGATGTGGCACCGCAGGACGTTTTCAAGGAGATTGAAAAACTTTTATTGCGGGACGGTTTTGACATTGTAATTGACATGGAGAAGTCCCAAGGATCTCATATGGTCAACAAACTAAACGGCGAAGTTTGGCTGGACTTTTACACGTTCTTCGCATCGTCTCCTTTTGGGATGAACCACCCCAAGCTGGCCAACGACGAATTCAAGGAAACCATTTTCAGGGCGGCCATAAACAAAGTAGCAAACTCCGATATCTACACTACGGAAATGGCAAAGTTCATAAAGACCTTTGGCGAAGTTGCCATGCCTGAAGGTTTCAATCACATCTTCTTGATAGATTACGGTACCCTTGCGGTAGAGAACACGTTCAAGGTAGCCATGGACTGGAAGGTCCAGAAACTCTTGCAAAAGGGCAAGATAAGCAAAGGAGATGCAATAAGCGGAAGGAAAGGTACCAAGGTCATTCACTTCAACGAAGCGTTCCATGGCCGTAGCGGATACACTCTAACTACGACCAATACTCATGACCCCAATAAATATCAGTACTTTGCTAAATTCGATTGGCCAAGGGTTATAAATCCCAAGATATTCTGGCCTTTAGAAGAGAATCTCGGCGTAGTGGAATGGTTGGAGAGGGTGGCCATAAAACAGATAAAACAAGCTATATGGGACAATCCTGATGATATTTGTGCCATCATCATAGAGACGATACAAGGTGAAGGTGGAGACAACCACTTCAGGACCGAGTTCTTCAAGCAGTTGCGTGAGATATGTGATGAAAACGAAATCCTCCTTATTTTTGATGAAGTACAGTGCGGAATGGGTATAACCGGCAAGATGTGGGCTTGGGAACACCATTCTCCAGTGAAACCGGACATGTTCGCCTTCGGTAAGAAATCCCAGGTTTGCGGCCTTGTGGCTGGCCCAAGGGTGGACGAAGTTGAGCACAACTGCTTCAAGGTCTCAAGCCGCATAAACTCCACTTGGGGAGGAAACTTGGTGGATATGGTGAGAGCCACCCGTTATCTTGAGATTTACGAAGAGGACAACATTTTAGACTATGTTGCCAATACCGCAGGCCCTGCGCTACTTGAAGGCTTGAAGGCTATTCAGAAGGAGTTCCCCAAACTTATGAGCAACGTGCGCGGTAAAGGTCTAATGTGCGCCTATGACTTGCCGAATGACGAGCTGAGGACCAAAGCAATAAAGAAATTCTGGGCCAAGAAGATGCTGGTCCTGCCGTGCGGAGATGTATCCATCAGGTTCCGTCCAGCTTTGAACGTGCCTCTGGAGGACCTGCAGAAGGCTTTGGATTTGACAAGAGAGGTGTTTACGGAGCTGAGCAAGGAGATATAACGAAAGACAATCAGAATCTTTTAAATTTCTTAAGGGGGAAGTTTTACTTCCCCCTTAAGTTTTTGGTATTTATACGTAAAGAAAAATTGTAATAATTCTGTTATTATTAGCACGCAGGAGGTAGGTGCGTTTGCTCACTAGCTTTTCTGATATCAATTGGAAGCTGATTTTGATACTGCTATTAGTAAGTTGTGTCGTTGCCTTCATAGGTGACGTCGTTGGAATGCGCGTTGGCAAAAAGAGGATATCCATATTTGGCCTTAGGCCAAGGTACACATCCTCTCTCATAACCGTGCTTTCTGGCTTGTTTATCATGCTATTTACCCTAGCTGTTTTGCTCACAACTTCGGAGACGGTTCGAACGGCTATATTCAGTATGAAGATAGTACAAAGGCAGATAACGGACTTGACGGCTCAGCTTCAGGAGAGCCGGTCAGAGTTAGATGACCTGAAGGAGGAACTAGAGGCAAGTAAAAGGGAGCTTCTTAAGAAGCAGGAAGAACTGTCCGAAGTAGAGGAGAGATTGAGAGAAAGCGAAGAAAGGCTTGCTAAAGCAGAAGGGGAACTGCGTGAGGCGCGAAAGGCTCAAAGCAAGGCCGAAAAGAATTTAGAGGCATTGGAGAGGATAAAAAAAGACCTCCAAGAGGATATCAAGGTGTTGCAGGCGGAGTCCCAAGCTCTAAAACAAGGACTTGAAGAACTAAAGGAAGGCAAGATTGTAGTCTTCTCCGGTGAGGTAATAGCGGAGAAGCTCTTAACTTCGAACCCCAATGGGTGGGACCCTAGCGTCGTTGAGAGCGAACTTATAAGGTCCGCTCAGAGGAACATAGCTTTCAGGGCGAAATCCAAGCCGGAAGACATAAAAATAGAGTTGGAAGAAAACGTAAGAAAATCCATAGAAGAATACTGTAAACAGAACAAAAGGTACATCCTTCGGCTTGTGGCTCTCGAAAATACAGTAAGGGGCAGGCCCATTCTTGCGGGCCTAGTGGGCTTTGAAAGTAAATTGATATACAAGAAGGGACATACGCTGGCTGTGGAGATACTACCAGCAGGATTGGATAGGGACAGCGCAGAGATGTACTTATACGGTATTTTAAGGGAGGTAAATGTAAAGGCAAAAGAGGATGGAGTCCTTCCTGATCCAATCAGGGGAACCGTCGGGAACCTGGATGCTCTTGATTTCTTCAATGTTTTGGAGAAAATAGAAAATGCCGAAAAAACTTTGAAAATTGTAGTAGAAGCAGCAGAAGATATCTATACGGAAGGGCCTGTTCGTGTTAAAATTCATGTTCTGCAATTAGAATAAATTCTTGGAGGGCGGTCATGTTAATAGTTGCTTGCCAGGCATGTGGTGAGACTGCAATTTTGCCAGGTACTCCTGATGTCGATGGAGTTGCCAGAATCGTCTTCAGTTGTCCTTATTGCTGTACTAGCCAGGTGCTTCAATTGCAGGTCGCTGGAGATGGCAGAGGAAACTTAAGAAAGATCGTGGCTGGCATGTCATTCAGCGTGAAACAAAGGGTCGAGGAGAAGGCGCTCTAAAATGGAAGAACAGAGTTTGCCTATGCGCTACTTCTTTTATGACAGTAAAGAGGCAGTTAACCCAGACGAACTTTTAACGTTGTACCGCTTCACTAAGTGGGGAAAGAGTAGGTCCTTGGAGCAAATAGAAAAAATGCTTCAAGGAACGTCCATGTGCTTTTCCGTCCGTTACGATGGAAAGCTCGTGGCATTTTGCCGCATGCTTACAGATTTTGTCTTCAGAGCTTCTTTGTGGGACATAATGGTACATCCTGACCATCAGGGAAAGGGACTCGGCTCTTTGCTATTGAAGTATGTTTTGGAACATCCCAGGATAAAAGACATACCTTTGATAATAACTTACACTAGTGAACTTTCTGTATTCCTGCAGAAGCTTGGGTTTGAACAGAAAGAGGGAGCAATGCTTTTGCTGAGAAGGCCAATAGAGTATACCTAGGATGCAGGAAAGCAGAAGTAATGATTGATAATGAGGAAAGCAAATGTACAAATTTGGAGGTGGAAAAGGTTGACGAGCAAGTTTCTTTTGACGTCAGAATCAGTTACGGAAGGACACCCTGACAAGCTAGCTGACCAAATTTCCGATGGAGTATTGGATGCCATATTGGCTGAGGATCCTTATGGGAGAGTAGCCTGTGAGACTTTGGTCACCACAGGATTGGTGGTTATTGCTGGAGAAATAACCACAAGTTGCTATGTGGACATTCCTAGATTGACAAGGCAGATCATAAAAGATATCGGTTATACGAGGGCGAAGTACGGATTTGATGGGGATACCTGCGCTGTTATCACTGCGATCGATGAGCAATCTCCAGATATCAAAGGTGGGGTAGATGAAGCAATAGAGGTAAGAGAAAAAGGCCAAATAACCGATGAGCTGGATAGAGTTGGCGCAGGAGATCAGGGGATAATGGTAGGTTATGCCTGCGACGAGACAGAGGAATTCCTTCCTCTTCCTATAGCTTTGGCTCATCGCTTGGCCAGGCGGCTGAGCTTTGTACGAAAAGAGAAGATCCTGCCTTACCTCAGACCAGATGGGAAGACCCAGGTGACTGTTGAGTATGAGAATGGCAAAGCCGTACAAATCGATACTGTCGTAGTATCTACCCAGCATCATCCAGCAGTAGAAAACGACCAGATAGAGCAGGACATAATCGAAGAGGTAATAAATCCCATAATTCCAGAGCATTTAGTTCCTAGGAAGCCGAGGATATTGGTAAACCCCAGTGGGAGGTTTGTCCTTGGTGGCCCGATGGCAGATACGGGATTGACGGGAAGGAAGATAATGGTGGACACTTACGGGGGAGTTATCCCTCACGGAGGCGGTGCCTTCTCTGGTAAGGACCCAACAAAGGTCGACAGGTCTGCAGCTTACATGGCCAGATACGCGGCAAAGAACGTGGTAGCGGCAGGCCTGGCGAAGGAGTGTAAGATACAGGTTGCTTATGCCATAGGTATGGCCCATCCCGTCTCCATAATGGTAGACACCAATGGGACTGGTGTGTTGCCTGACCCCAAGATTACTCAGCTTGTCATTGAGCATTTTGACTTCAGGCCGGCGGCCATTATAAGAGATTTGGAGATGCGCAAGCCTCAATACCGCAGGTTGGCTGCATATGGCCACATGGGTAGAGTCGACCTTGATCCGATGCCTGCATGGGAAAGGACCGATAGAACGGAGCAGCTTAGGGAGGCCGCAGAAAAGCTCTAAGGTAAGGTGTAATTACGTAGCGACGCTCGTAAACCATGGATTTTAAGTTGCGCCAGTTGATAGTAGAGGGGCTTTCTCACTTGCTTTGGCCAGTGGAATGCCCCTTTTGTAAAAGGTTGGGAGTGGTAGCTTGCGACGGGTGCATGGATTTGGCTTTAAGTGAAGGAGGCACCTCGTGCCTTAAATGTATGGGCAAATATCCGTGTCCTGTCCACGCTGACAGATCTCTTCCTCTCTATTGGGGAGCTATTCATGAGGGTAAGGTTAGGGAGGCCGTTCACCTGTTAAAGTATGGTCACATCAAGAGCTTGGGGATCAAAATGGGGCATGCATTGGCAAGGAACTTGCCCATAGAGGGACCCATAGATGCCTTGGTCCCCGTACCTTTGCACATAGGTTCTGTACGGCCCTTCAATCAGGCCTTTGAGATCGCGAAAGGCCTGGGCCAGGCCCTAGGGGTACCGGTTTTCGATGTGCTCTCCTGGAGAGAGGAACTTTCATGTCAGGTAAGCAAGTCCCCCGTGGAACGGCGTATGTTACCCGAGGGCGTAATAGTTTTCAAGGATGATGTAAAGGTCCCAGATGGCAAGGGAATAATTATAGTAGACGACGTGTGTACCACCGGCACGACTATTGAAAGGTGTAGAAAAGCACTGGAGAAAAAAGGTTTCCAGGTAGTTGGAGCGGTGGTATGGTCTTTGGGTGGAAGTAGCAAGTGATGCCCTCTACTCAATTTCATGAAAGCTTTGGATCTCTATGCCCTTTTCCTTGCAAGTTTTTACGATGTAATCTTTTTGGTCGCAAGGGAAACGGCACGCAAGGCCGCAGCTTGAGGATATGGAGCGGGGAACGGGGACGATCTTGACGCTTAAGCCTTCTTTTCTGAAGCTTCTCTCGAACAAGATGGCCATGTGGGTGGTTTCAAAGGTAGCAATACACTGCAATCTATAATCACCTCGCTTGAGATTATTGTATCTTTTAGGTAATTATAACTAGACCAGAAACTTTGTGAAGGTTAAAATATGCAAGTAAAGATTCTAGGAGGAGGTTTTTACATGACAAGAGGTACAAGAAGCATAATGATGGTGGCCGTTTTATCCCTCTTTTTAACAGTTTCTTTGGCTGGTGTTGCTTTAGCAGCGGATACCATAGGGGTTTTGGATCCTCAGAAGGTCTTGTTCCAGCATCCTAAGTTTCAGGAAGTGCAGAAAGAAATAAAGGCTATGATGGAGAAAAAACAAGCCGAGGCAAAAGCAGCAATCGAAAAAGCCACGGACGACAAGGAGAAGCAGAAAATATTCAACACGAAAAGACAGGAAGCGGCGATGGAAGAACAGAAACTTATGCAGCCCCTTTTTAAGGACATTGACCTTGCAATAAGGACGGTTGCCAAAACTAAAGGCATCACCATCGTCCTGGATAAAGCTCAGGTCTTTTTCGGAGGAGTGGACATAACAGAGGACGTTATCCAGAACTTGAAGAAGAAATACGCAACCCAATAATCAGGTAAGAAGGAAGGCTTTGTGAATTCTAAAAGGGGGGTGAGACTCACCCCCCCTTTTTAGTGCTTCGTAGTTCCAAGATATGCGGCTTCGACCTCTGGGTTTGCTAGAAGTTCGTGGGCAGGTCCTTCCATCAGGATCTCTCCCGTTTGTAGCACATACCCTCGATGGGATAGCATGAGCGCCTGTTTTGCATTTTGTTCAACCAGGAGGATGGTTACGCCTTCAGAGTTTATCCGCTTAAGCTCTTTGAAAATGTCCTTTATTATTATGGGCGCCAAGCCAAGAGAAGGTTCGTCAAGCAAAAGTAGCTTAGGCCTTGACATAAGGGCTCTCCCAATTGCCAGCATCTGCTGTTCTCCTCCCGATAGGGTGCCGGCATGCTGGTTCCTTCTTTCCTGTAGTCTTGGGAACAGCGAGTATACCCACTCGAGGTCACGTTCGATGTTCTCCCTGTCCTTGCGGGGGAAAGCCCCCATCATTAGGTTCTCATAAACTGTAAGAGGAGCGAACACTTTACGTCCCTCAGGGGAAAGAGACACTCCCTGGGCTACCACCTGATAGCTTTTCTCGGCCAAGGGTTTGCCTTCAAGGAGAATATTTCCGCTTTGCCTTTTGACCATTCCCATTATGGCGTTCATCAACGTGCTTTTACCAGCACCGTTTGCCCCTATGACGCAGACTATCTCGCCTTTGTCTATGTGCAGGCTTAGGTTTCTTACCGCCCTTATAGCTCCGTAGCTTACGTTCAAATTCTCTATAACCAGAAGGGGTTCTTTTGAGTTCAACTTTATTCCACCTCCTCTCCAAGATAGGCGCGAAGGACCTCAGGGTGATTTTGGACTTCAGTAGGTGTCCCGTCGGCTATCTTGGCTCCGAAGTTTATGCATATTACATGGGGGCATATTTCCATTACGAGCTCCATGTGGTGTTCTATGACCAGTATGGTCAGGTCGAAGGTTTTGTGTATATCCTTTATGAGCAGGTTCAATTCCTGAACTTCTTCAGGGTTCATCCCTGCAGCAGGTTCGTCAAGGAGTAAAAGCTCAGGCTTGAGGGCCAGGGCCCTGGCTATTTCGAGCCTTCTCTGGTGTCCATAGGGCAGAGTGCCGGCGGCTTGATATGCCCTATCGGCCAAACCCACCTTTTCCAGGAGTTCCAGGCTTTCCATCTTGATTTCCCGCTCAGTGGCCTTCCATCTGCCTAGGTGAGTTACAGCCTCCAAGAAGCTGTAGTTGTGGTGTTGCTGGCAAGCAGTCATTACGTTTTCCAGGGCAGTGGAGCGAGGGAATAACCTAAGGTTCTGGAACGTTCTGGCTATGCCTTTTCGTATCACTTCGTAAGTTTTGAGGCCAGTTATGTCCTCTCCCTTAAATGTAATGTGTCCGCTGTCGCAGTCGTACACGCCGGTTATGAGGTTGAAGATTGTAGTTTTTCCTGCGCCGTTAGGTCCTATGAGGCCGGCCAACTCGCCCTTCTTGAGGGAGAAAGTCATGTCGTTGACGGCATGGACTCCACCAAAGAATTTGTTGACGTTTTCAAGTTCCAGGATGTAAGACGACATTACATTTTCCCCCCTTCGGCAGATTGTGATTTTTCCTTTCTGAAGAGGTTCAATATGAGTCTGGGATGCAGTTCGTGCTGACCCATTATGCCTTCGGGGCGGAAAATCATTATCAACACTATAACGGCACCGTAGATGAGCATCCTATATTGGGATATGGGCCTGAAAAGCTCCGTAACCAGGGTGATTATGGTGGTGCCTATGAGCGTTCCGCTCAATGAACCCAATCCTCCAAAAACTACAACTGCAGTGAGCTCTGTGGACTTGAGCATATCGAACATGATAGGTTGAATGAACGACAAAAAACCTGCAAGCAAGGCACCGCTTATTCCGCAGTAAAAAGCCGAGATAGCAAGGCTTAAGACCCTGTAGTGTGCGGTGTTGAATCCAAGAAGCGATGCAGCTATGTAGTCATCTCTGCTTGCTTTGAAAGCCCTACCATATTTCCCGTTCAGTAGGAAGAACATGGCCGTTGCCATAACCACAAAGAATATTATTGCCACTGGCAAGGATGTGTATATGGGAATGCCAGGTATACCTCTAGAGCCCCTTGTGAGGGATTGCCAGTTTTCGAGTACGAGCCTAATGGCCTCTCCTAGGCCTATAGATGCAATGGCGTAGTAGTCTCCCATAAGCTTAAGGGTGGGGATACCCACCAGCCAAGCTATCAGCATTGCGCCGGCTCCTCCCAGCAATACGGCTGCCAGCCAATGAAATCCTGCCTTTATTATCAATAGGGAAGAAATATACGCTCCCAAAGCCATATAACCGGCATGGCCCAGAGTGAATATGCCGGTGAATCCTGTTAGAAGGGAGACTCCCATAGCCGCGATGGAGTTTATGCAGAGCAAGATTATTATACCGTCAATGTAGCCACCAAACACGTAAATACCTCCCTCCTATACCTTCTCTTTTACTTCTTTGCCAAAGAGCCCGCTGGGCCTGATCAGCAAAGTTACTATCAAAAGCAAGAAAACCACAAGGTCCCTCATCTGGCTGGAGATGAACCCTGCTGTGAGCATTTCCGCAAGGCCCAATATAAGGCTTCCCACCACAGCTCCGGGAAGGGAACCTAGGCCGCCGATTACCGCTGCTATAAAGGCTTTTATGGTTATCAAACCAAGTTGAGGATACAAAGTGTACCTTGCAGATAAGAATATGCCTCCCACGGCTGCTAAAACTCCTGCTACGAAGAAGACTATGGATACTAGTCTGTTGACGTTTACTCCCATGAGCCCTGCCACTCGGAGGTCGTAGGCCGCGGCTCTTATGGCAAGCCCCCATTTCGTCCTCGTGAGGAAAAGCTGTAGGCAGCCCAAGAACACCACTGCCGTAACGAGGGACAGTATGTCGAACATACTTGTCGTTGCAACCCCTAGCACGTTCACTGGTTTGGTGGGGATGACAGGTGGCAGCGCTCTGAACCGACCTCCCGCCAAGATGACGAAGATGTTCTCAATCACTATGCTCATGCCCATGGAAGCAATGAGAAGGTACAGGGTTATGTTAGTTCGCTCCCTTATGGGTTTGTAAGCAATTCTCTCTGTCAGTATGGCCGATATGCCTGCTCCCAACATGGCGGCCAGTCCAGCCACCCATATATTTGCCCCTGCTGTTCTGAGAATGAAATAGCAGATATACCCCCCTATGACCAAAAAGCCCCCATGTGCAAAATTTGAGAAAAGAAGTATGGAGTAGACCAAGGAATATCCGACGGCTATGAGGGCGTAAACGGATCCTAGAGAAAGGCCGTTTATGATTTGTTGTAAAAGGGTCTGCAATATTTACCACCTCTTTCTTGCCTGAAGTATTTAAAAAGGCGGGCCCTTGAGGCCCGCCCTCTAGCGGTTAGGGCTAGATGATAATAAAAAGATTACTCTGGTCTTACCTTCTTGTAGAACCTTCCCTTGCCGTCCTTGGCTATCAGAACGACTCCATCCTTATCCTTAGGATTGTGGAACTCGTCCATGGTGATTACAGCGTGGTGCAGTTGAAGACCCTTCGTCTCGGCAAGGGCTTTGGTTATAGCCTCAGCATCGGCCTTGCCAGCACGCTTTACGGCGTCTGCCAGGAAGTAGACAGCGTCATAAGCGAGAATGCCGTTTACGAACTCCTTACATTCGTCGTTGTATTTTTTCTTGTAGGCTTCAAAGAAGGGCTGCATTGCAGGATCTTCAGGAGATACGTGGTTGATCCAGTATGAATTTTCCATGGCATCTCCTGCTATCTCCCACATGAACTCTCCGTAACCATCGCCGCCTACGAAGACTATGTCGTTCATGCCAAGCTCCCTGGCCTGCTTCATTATGAGGGCCATCTCTTTACCCATGTTGGGCAGTACTAGAACGTCAGCACCGCTGTTGCGGATCTCGGTGAGCTGTGCCCTAAAGTCCACGTCTTGTCCACCCCTGAAGCCCAGGTCCGCCACGACTTTCCCGCCGTAGTCTTCGTAGCTCTTTATGAAGAACTCACGGAGTCCCTGGGAGTAGTCGCTGCTGACATCGTAGAGGATGGCAGCTTTGAGCTTCCCAAGGTCCTTGGCCGAGAAGTAAGCAATGAGTTTACCCTGGTAGGGGTCTGTGAAGCATACTCTGAAGGAGTAGGGCCTTACCTTGCCGCTTTCGTCCATGGTGACATATGGGTTCGTGGAAACTGTTCCGATCTGGGGAACTCCAGCCTGGTTGACCACTGGAGCAGTGGCTATGTTGACCCCGCTGCTGTTGGCCCCAACTATGGCTACTACCTTGTCCTGGTTGATCATTCTCCTGACGGCGTTTACCGCGTCTTCCGGTCTTGAACGGAAGTCATAGGGAACGAGTTCCAACTTCAAATTGCCCAACGCTCCAGAAGCGTTGATTTCCTCCACAGCCAATTGGGCAGATTTCAATTCAGTCTGACCGTAAGCTGCCCAATCTCCTGTGAGTGCTGCAAGGTAGCCTACTTTGACTACCTCTTCCGCCATGGCGGCCCCCATGAACAGGGTCAAAGAAAATGCCGCAAGAAGTAACACTGCAAAACCTTTCCTCACTATCTCCACCTCCGTATTAATGATAAATGTTAAACAGATAATACCTGCATAAAGAATTTTAGCATATATGAGGCATATTGTACTGTTTTGGTATAGAGGTTTAATTGATGACGTTTTTATTCAGTATTTTTAGGTCTACTCAGACAATAACGTATAATATAACTTCAAGGGTGGTGATGAGATTGGAAGAAAAGTTGGAGAAAATTCTAATAACTGACATAGACGGCACCCTTGCTCATAGGGATGTCATTCCTGAGCAAGTGGCTGAGGCTTGTAAAAGGCTGAGGGTGAGTGGATGGACTTTATTGGTGGCCACAGGAAGGATCCTAGCGTCTGCTTTGCCCCATATTCATAACATAGGAGCCTCAAGCCCGGCTATAGTCTACGACGGAGCCCGAATAATGGATTTTCAAAAAGGAGTTTCTGTATGGGAAAAGAAGATGCCCAAATCCCTTGTGAAAGAGGTTCTGATCCTTGGATGGAATTACGGTGTGGGAATTCAAGTCATAGGAGACGAAATGGTTTTCTGTAGACCCCATGATGAAGCTGTGATAGATTATTTCAGTAGTCTTGGAGTCGAAGTGAGGCCAAGCCTAAAGGACCCCCAGGAGCTTGACTCCATTTTCAGGGTGATTTTTCATGGTGATAGGGCTTTGATAAGAAAGCTCCATGACCATATGTCCGCCAAACTAAATGGCAAGGCTTCAGTGACCATGGCGGGAGATGGTTTTTTAGACATATTGCCTGTACATGTCTCCAAGGGGCACGCCTTGGCTGAACTTTTAGGGCAAAGGAGTTCAAAAAACAGAATCGTTGTAGCAGCAGGTGACCACATGAACGACGAAACTCTTTTGCGCACAGCACATGTAGCTTTTACCATGGAAGACGCACCTAAGGAGCTCAAGGAAATAGCAGACGTGGTATTGCCCCCATCCGAGGAAGGGGGGTTTGTAAAGATAGTGGATTATCTTGAAGATAAAGATTTCCTAAATACTATTTTGTCGAGCAAGGCGCTTGATGATTTGCAAAACCATGATGTATTGACTCTAAAAGGAGGTGTCGAACCTTGGAGGAGAAGGTAAAACTGGATGTTGTTGAGATGACCATTCCCGATGAATGTAACATAATTGTAGGACAGAGCCATTTTATCAAGACCGTTGAGGACATGTATGAGGCTTTGGTTACCACATCGCCGTACTTGGAGTTTGGGATAGCTTTCAACGAAGCCTCTGGACCGTGCCTTATAAGGAAGGACGGCAACGCCGAGGATCTAATTGAGGCAGCTGTGGAGAATGCGAAGAGGATCGGTGCAGGACATGTCTTCGTCGTGCTGCTCCGAAAGGGTTACCCCATCAATGTCCTCAATAAACTCAAATCCATTCAGGAAGTATGCAGGATATATGCCGCGACGGCCAACCCTCTTCAAATCATAGTGGCTGAGACAGGCCAGGGCAGAGGGGTGATGGGGGTTATCGATGGGGCTTCCCCTAAAGGCGTGGAAGGGCAAGAGGATATAGAGGCAAGAAAGAAGCTGCTCAGGGATATTATAGGTTATAAGCGCTGAATAGGTTGGGGTAGCTGAGAAAACCAGGGCTACCCCTTTTTTATGGAATTCATGAACAGACCTATCATGGATGCCAGAGCTGAGGCCCCTAGCCCAGCAAAAAGAGGTTTTAGTGGAAGCCCTGTCAATGGCCAAAAGAGGGTGGTCGACAGCCCAAGGGAGCTGGACCAAAAGGCCCACCTTGGGGGTAAAAGGCCAGGTTTAAGTATACCTATGACGAGGGGGAAAAACGTTCCAGCTCCCCTAAGTCCCATGCTGAGGTAACTCCACTCCAGGATCATAGAGGCTTTACCCAAAGCCGCAATAGCTGCAGCACCAAAGATTACCACCAGTATCATTAGCCTGTTAAGCCACAGAGCGTTTGCTCCTTGCCTTCTAGCGGGAATTAGAAAGTCTGATACCAAGTTAGTGGCCATTCCCAGTGCTAAGCCAGCTGCAGTACCTATAACCGTTATGAGTATGCCTGCCCAAATAGCTCCGGCCAAAAATGGTGGGAAGTGATTGTGTATGAAAAAGCTGAGAGCCTCCGATGGAGATATATCAACACCTGAGCTTCTAAGGTACAAGCCTATCCATATTCCTAAAAGTCCCAGCGGCGGCATCAAGAAAGCGGCAAGTAAAGCTCCGTTCTTTGCTGTTTTAGGCGAGGAAGAGGAGAATACGGCCTGGATATATATTTGGGTGCATAAAACTCCCACTACCAGGGATGTACCTGCGCTTAAGCCTTTTCCAACGCCCAACCCGAACAGGGAAAAAAAAGGCTTGGAAGGAAGGTTCTTCGTGACCTTTAAATAATCCCAACCGAGCTCCCTTAGGGATACTATAAAGCATAAAAATAGTATCCCGTATAGGAAGACAATCTTATATACGCCTATTTTGCTGTAGCTTTTCAGACCTCCGAGAAATATGAAAGCAAGGATGGCCAATGAGAAAATTAGCATTATAGCCCAGTCGTTTATTGGAACGATACCCTTCAATAAAGCTGCCCCCGCAAGAAACTGGGCTATCACTGATATAAAGGTTCCTATAACGGAGGCCCACATGGAAACTTTTGCGGTTTTGGAGCCGTATTTTTCTGCCAGAAACTGAGTTATGGTTTGCAAGCCTGAGGCCCGTAGTGGAGCTGCAAAAAACAAACCTAAAACCAGACAACCAATACCTCCGCCCAGAGTGAACCACCAAGCTGAAAGGCCATACGAGTAGGCCATCTGGACCGTTCCAACCGTTGAGGCACCTCCAACGAGAGCGCCTAGTAATATCCCTGAAACCGATATGACAGAGGACTTTCTGCCTGCCAGACAATAATCCTCGTTTTGTACGCCCTTGCCTGTATTTGCTCCCAGCAGGGCGAAAAAAAGGATAACCAATAAAGCGGAAAGAGGAAATATAATTCATCACTCCTTGCTGTCAATAGTCAGTGAGGTTCGATTATTATATCAAAATGCCTGGCAACGGCGCGGGTTGGATTTTTATTAGGAAGTCTTTCGTAAAACATCTACGTGCGGTAGTATAGTAAAGAATTATAATGTAGTATTGTAGAGAGGTTGATAGCGAAGATGGGGAAAAAAGAAAGCAAAAAATATGAATGCATAGAGTGTGGATACACAGGAACCACTTGGTCTGGAAGATGCCCTAAGTGCGGTGCATGGGGCACCATAGAGGAGGTTTTGGCCCTTCCATCAGAAGACTCTCAGATGAAATCTTTCATTCTACCTTTGCCCTTACACGAAATAAAAAGTCCTTCAAGGTTATCTTCGCAAGATGAAGAGCTGGACAGGGTTTTGGGTGGGGGATGGGTACCTGGTTCCTCCGTTCTTTTGGCCGGGGAGCCAGGCATAGGAAAATCTACCATTCTGCTACAGACTTGTCTGAGGATGGCCCAAAAGGGGAAAAATGTTGTTTACCTTTCCGGAGAGGAGTCCCCCTCTCAAGTAGCCTTGAGGGCGAAGCGATTGGGAATAGCTTCCCAAAACCTAAAAATAGGCTCAGGGTACAACATCGATGATTTGTTAGCCGGTTCGTCGGGCTCGGATCTAGTGGTGGTAGACAGCGTTCAGTCTTTTACTTCCGGTGATTTGCCAGGACTTCCAGGTACCCCGTCGCAGGTTAGGGCTGTAGCCCAGAAAGCCATTTCTTCAGCAAAACAGAACGGCTGTACTGTGGTGATGATAGGCCACATAAACAAGGAAGGCCTGATTGCAGGGCCGAAACTTCTGGAACATATGGTGGATACCGTGTTGCTCTTTTCTGGAGATAGGCTTTCTCCATACAGGGTTCTGAGGGCTGTAAAGAACCGTTTCGGAGCTACTGACGAGATGGGCGTGTACGAGATGCTTGACAAGGGACTTTTTGCGGTGAACGACCCTACCAGGCTTTACTGGAGGAATAAGGACGAGAAAGTACCAGGAGTTACGGTTACGCCTGTGGTAGAAGGATCCAGGGCTTTCTTGGTGGAAATTCAGGCCCTTGTTGCTACTTCTCCCTTCCCTTATCCCAAGAGGACAGCTATAGGAGTAGACCCTAGCAGACTCCAGCTCCTTTTGGCTGTACTTGAACGGCGCTTTGGGGTCTCGACTATTTCCCAAGATGTATATGTAAACGTGGTAGGGGGAGTTGCAGTAAGAGGACCGCAGGCGGATTTAGCCCTTTGTGCGGCCTTGGCATCGGCGCATCATAGCAGGCCAGTCGATCCTTCTTATTGTCTTATAGGGGAAGTTGGTCTTGCCGGAGAGGTTAGGCCACTGCCGCGAATAACAAGCAGAATAAAGGAAGCTAAAAGGCTTGGCTACAAACGCTTCATAATAAGCAAGGGGCAGGAGTTAGAAAAAATAGAAGGTGTAAGCTTATATAAGGTTGAAAACATTAAGGAGGCACTGGAAGAGGTGGGGTTATGAGAAGTTATAGGGCCGGCAAATGGTGTTTGGGAGTGATGTTTTTTCTGTTTATAGCAGCGTCTTGCCCTGCTTATGGAGTGGAGATAAGGGAAGTAAAGAATGTCTTGAACTCTTCTTTCAACGGAGTAGTGGGGGTGGTAATGGAAGACCATTTGGAAGACGTCATCTCGGAGGCAGAAAAAATCAATGCAGAGCTCATAGTCATAGATATGGATACCCCTGGGGGCTTGGTGAGCTCCATGCGAGCCATTACGCAGAAGATTTTGGATTCCCCGGTGCCGGTGGTGGTATGGGTGAGTCCAGCGGGAGCTAGGGCTGCTTCTGCTGGGGCCTTTATATTGGAGGCCGCTCACGTGGCAGCTATGTCACCTGGAACCAACGTGGGGGCTGCTCACCCAGTCACTGCAGGAGGCGAAGATGTACCAGAGGAGATGAACAGAAAGATAACCAATGACCTTGCTGCCCAAATTAGGGCCTTGGCGGAAGAGCGAGGCAGGGATCCAAGTTCTTGCGAAAAGATGGTTACGGAGAGCGCCTCCTACACGGCAAGGGAGGCCTTGCAGGAAGGGGTGATAGATGTTGTGGCTTCTGATTTACCCACACTCCTTGAGGCGATCGATGGAAGGCTCGTTAAGTTACCAGGTAGCACGGTAAAGTTGGACTTGAAAGATTACAGGGTCCATCGTTATGAAATGTCTCCTAGGCTGAAAGTGCTCCACTTCATATCCCGGCCGGATGTAGCTTATCTACTTTTGTTGGTTGGACTTTACGCCATTATATTTGAGGTTATGTCTCCTGGAGGTTTCGTCCTTGGCACTTCGGGTCTTGTCCTGGTTTTGCTTGGCTCCTTAGGTTTGAGGATGCTTCCTCTCAATTGGGCAGGGATAGTTTTGCTTGTCGTCGGCATTGCTGTAATGATCCTGGATCTTGCCGTTGGCGGAATAGGCATTTTAAGTCTGTTTGGCGCTGCTGCCCTCATTGTGGGGGGATTGGTCATATACAGGGCTCCGGGAGGTGAGCTTTTGAACATGTCTTACAGTTTCTTGGTTGGTGCGGTAGTCGCAATCACGGTTTTCTTTTTGGTGGCGGCCTGGGCTGTTTGGAGATCCTTGTCCAAGAAGGCCGTTTCAGGAAGTGAGGGGCTTATCGGCTTGGAAGGGGTGGCGCTAACCGATTTGGCCCCCTCTGGGACTGTAAAGTGTCACGGTGAGATTTGGGAGGCCAAAAGCCTAAATGGAGACAAGATAGAAAGTAATACCCCTATAAGGGTTATCAAAAGTGAAGGATTGGTCCTTTATGTGGAACCAATTATCGGTAAGAAGGAGGATGATGGCAATGATGGGTAGTATCATAGACGCCATATTTAGCATGGGTAGCTATGTGGGAACCATAGTAATCCTAGTGGTGCTTTTGGCCTCTGCTGTGCGGATTGTTCCCGAATATCAGCGGGGTGTAGTGTTTCGATTGGGAAGGTTTGTAGGAGTCAAGGGCCCAGGGCTGGTTTTGATAGTGCCCTTTGTAGACAAGCTGTACAGGGTAGATTTGCGAGTGGTAACCCTTGATGTGCCTTATCAGGAAGTTATAACAAAGGATAACGTTCCGGTGAAGGTTAATGCCGTGGTTTACTTCAGAGTGTTGGATCCAGCAAAGTCAATAATAGAGGTAGAAAACCATATAGTTGCCACCAGCCAGCTTTCTCAAACCACCCTGAGATCTGTTGTGGGTAGGTCCGAGTTGGACGAAGTTTTATCCGCTCGGGACAAGATAAATGTGGAGTTACAGCATATTATAGATGAACGCACAGATCCTTGGGGTATAAAGGTGAGCGCCGTAGAGGTCAAGGAATTGGAACTTCCAGAAGGAATGAAGCGAGCTATGGCCCGTCAGGCAGAAGCAGAGAGGGAGAGAAGGGCCAAGATAATAGCGGCCGAAGGGGAACTCCAGGCAGCAGAGAAGTTGACAGAGGCAGCCAAATGGATGGAAGCATCTCCAATTACGATACAATTACGGTACCTTCAGACCTTGCGAGAGATAGCGTCAGAAAACAATTCGACCACCATCTTCCCTGTCCCCATTGACCTTTTAGGGGCTATAGTAGATAGGAAGAAAGGAGAGAAGGAAGGAATTTAGCTAAAGGGTTTTGCTTCAAGGGGGCAACATATATATAATGATATCCAACCTTACTTGAAACAAGTACCGGATGGAGGAGGAAGAGCTGTGGGGTATGATTTCAACACGATAGAGAAGAAGTGGCAACGCTATTGGGAGGAAAACGGAACCTTCAACGTGGATGTTAGTGAAGAAAAGGAGAAATTTTACTGTCTTGAGATGTTCCCCTATCCTAGTGGAGCTCTTCACATGGGGCATTTGAGGAATTATTCGATAGGGGATATGTTGGCTCGCTTCCTCAGGATGAAAGGCTACAACGTGCTTCACCCCATGGGATTTGATGCCTTTGGCTTGCCGGCGGAAAATGCCGCAATAAAGTACGGTACCCATCCGAATAAATGGACATGGGACAACATAGAGCACATGACCAAACAGCTAAAGAGCATGGGGTGCAGTTATGACTGGCGAAGAAGGGTTGAGACTTGCAATCCCGATTATTACAAATGGACTCAGTGGTTGTTCCTCCAGTTTTACAAGAAAGGCTTGGCTTACAAGAAGAAAGCGCCGGTGAATTGGTGTGAAAGCTGTAGCACCGTTCTTGCAAACGAACAGGTTATAAACGACGGACACTGCTGGCGTTGTGGAACGCCGGTGGTGAAGAAAAATTTGGAACAGTGGTTTTTGAGGATAACCGACTACGCACAAGAACTTTTGGACTCTCTTGATGAACTGAAAGGTTGGCCCGAAAGAGTAAAGATAATGCAGCGGAACTGGATTGGAAGATCGGAGGGCGTAAGGTTATCCTTTAAGGTTAGTGGGAAGGACATTGAGATTGAGACCTTCACTACCCGCATAGATACCATATTTGGTGTCACTTTTGTGGCCTTGGCCGTGGAACACCCATTGGTAGAGGAGATAATAAAAGCATCACCTAACGGAAAAGAAGTAGAGAAGTTCGTAAAGGAGCACAAAGCAGCACCAGCTGAAACAAGGGGAGAAAACGCGGAAAAACTAGGTGTGGATACGGGATTGAGGGCGATAAACCCAGTAAATGGTGAGGAAGTGCCCATATGGATAGCAAACTACATATTGATGGAGTATGGAACTGGCGCAATAATGGGAGTTCCTGCTCATGACCAGAGGGACTTCGAGTTCGCAAGGAGCTATGGAATCCCCATAAAGGTTGTGATCAATCCTAAATCAGGGGAAAAGCTGGATGGCAAGACCATGGAGAGGGCCTTTGAAGAGGATGGTATCCAAGTAAACTCAGGTCCTTTCGATGGAATGCCCACCGAGGAAGCTAAAGTAAAAATGGCCGAATGGTTTGAGGAGAACGGCTGGGGGAAAAGGGAAGTCAATTACAGGTTGAGAGATTGGCTTATCTCCAGGCAGAGGTACTGGGGGGCGCCTATTCCTGTGGTCTATTGTGAGAGCTGTGGTATTGTCCCTGTTCCTGAGGACCAATTGCCGGTGGAGCTCCCCTTGGATGTTAAGATGAAGGTCGGGAGGAACCCTCTAGAAGATCATCATGAGTGGGTTAATACCAAGTGCCCTTGCTGCGGCCGCCCCGCAAAGAGAGAAACAGATACAATGGATACCTTCATATGCTCCTCTTGGTACTTCTTGCGCTTTGCCTCTCCTTGGACTCAGGAGGGGCCGTTCCGCAAGGAGGATGTAAATTATTGGATGCCCGTAGATCAGTACATAGGAGGCATAGAGCATGCTTGTCTCCATCTTATATATGCCAGGTTTTTCACAAAGTTTCTGGCTGACTTGGGTTTAGTGAACGTCAGGGAGCCCTTTGCCAACCTGTTAACCCAGGGTATGGTGATTAAGGATGGAGCCAAGATGTCGAAATCAAAAGGTAATGTGGTGGACCCCGACGAGATAATTCGTAAATACGGCGCGGATACGGCCAGGTTGTTTATCTTGTTCGCCGCTCCTCCGGAGAAAGACCTTGACTGGTCCGATAGAGGTGTCGAAGGATCTCATAGGTTCTTGAACAGGGTCTGGCGATTGGTGGAGGAGAATCTTGAGGAACTCAAGAAAGCCTCAATCAGAAGATTGAGGATGGACGAGATTAAGGAAAAGGCCGCGCGGGATCTTAAGAGAAAAATTCATAAAACCATAGAGGATGTCACCAGGGATATAGAGGTGGAGAAGCAATTCAATACAGCTGTTGCAAGGTTGATGGAGTTGTCTAACGCGTTGGGAGCTTTTACGCCCAAGGACCAAGACGATTGGGTCATATTCAGAGAAGGAGTGGAAGTGTTACTTCTTTGCCTTTCTCCCGTAGCTCCCCACATATCGGAGGAACTATGGTCGCTCTTGGGCAACGATAAGCTAGTGTGCGAGACATCGTGGCCCGAGGTGGATCCCAGCGCATTGGTAGAAGAAGAGGTTAACGTGGTGCTACAGATAAACGGAAAGGTTAGGGCCCAATTGGTGGTTCCTGCAAACCTGGATAGAGAGTCCTTGAAGAAGCGAGTTCTCGAGGACCCACAAGTCGTCAAGAGGCTTGAAGGGAAAGAGATCGTCAAGGTGATTGTGGTACCTAACAAGCTTGTGAATGTGGTGGTGAAGAATTAAGTGCCTTCCTTGTTCTTGATTTGTGCTAAGGAACCTGCCAAGAGTAGGCTGCTTGAGGAGGCGCTAAGAGGACTTTCTGAAGAAGGGTTTGCCGTGGCCGCTCGTTCAGAACAGGCCGATTGGTGGGAGCTTTTCTCTACGGCTACGACAGGTGGCCTTTTTGAAGAAAAGAATATATACGTGGTAGATTCACCAGAGGCGATGGGCCCCCTCCCATCGCCTCTGGCTCTCCAGGTAGAGAAGAAGGAATTGGCCTCTACAGTCATCCTGCTGTTATATGAGGGAAATGTGGAAAAGTACATACCTCGGGATGTCATTAAGCTTGCTACAATAAAAAAGCCAGATAAGGTTCCTCATTGGACATCAGGAAGGATAGAGTGGATAAAGGGCCTAATAAAAAAGACAGGTGTTAAGTGGGAGGCTGGGGCTATTTCCCTATTGGAGGAATGGATTGAGGATCCTGAAGAGATAAAAAGTGAAATAGATAAGTTGACCACATTGGCAAGCGATGGCCTTGTAACTGAGAATCTCGTCAAGAATTTGTGCGTAGATGAAGGGAGTAAGGCCTTTTTAAACCTTTTGGATGGACTCTGTGAGGGTAAGGCAGAATTGGTTGTGCGGTCTTTAGCGAGGATAAAGAAAGAGAGTGATGTTTTGCCCGTTGTAAGCGGCCTCCACAGGAGGATGCGCTTAGCTATGTATCTTGCTGATTACAAAGGTGAAAAAAAGGAAGATATATTGAGTGCATTTGGAGCGAAACCTTATCAAGCCAAAAAGGCACTCTTGGCTTCTCGTATTTATAGCACAAAAGCTTTGAGACGCTTTGTGTCGGAAATGATAAAAGCAAGTTGTATGAATAAAAGGTTGTCCGCGGGGGCCTGGGAAGTGGTGGAAATGGCCCTGTTGGCCTTATTGAACAGCAAAGCCGGACGTCCTTCTTGAAAAGTTAAGATGGATGTCCGGCTAAAATGCGCGAAAGAAGTTAGGCATCTGCTGTATTAGGAAAAAGGCTTTTAACTGCCTTGGTGAGTCTGGATTTTTTGCGAGCGGCCTTGTTCTTGTGAATTACGCCCTTAACTGCAGCTTTGTCCAGGACGGACTGGGCCTCGTCTAGCCTTTTTAAAGCTAGCTCTTTATCGCCACTGGCCACGGCTTCTAGCACTTTTTTGGCAGTTGTCTTACAGCGAGTATTCCAATACTTGTTGTACAACCTGTTCCTTTCCGCTATGCGTATCTTTTTTGCGGCAGATTTCTTGTTTGGCAAATCCTTCACCTCCTTCTACGGCAGACCTCATTCTAACATGGGTTTTATACCTTCTGCAACAATAGGAAAGTATAATATAAATATACTGTAAAAGGGAAGGCCGATCCAAAAAATTGGGGCGTGATTTTTTGGAAAACAAAGTAGAGTTGTTGTTCATTGTGTCGGTTGCGCCGGGACTTGCATTGGTTTGGTGGTACTACCACAAGGACAGATTGGAGCCAGAACCACTGGGGATGGTAGTGCGTTCCTTTGTTTTTGGAGCCTTGTTTGTCTTTCCGGCGGCATTGCTGGAGATCTTCACTAGCTATTTGGTTGTACTGGGCCCCTTGGTGTATCAAATTATGGGCGTTGCTCTAGTAGAGGAGTATATGAAATGGCTCGCTCTGAAGAGGTTCATAGATCATAAGGCGTGCGATGAATGTTATGATGGAATCGTATATGGAACCTCTGTGGCTTTGGGTTTTGCTACCTTGGAGAACTTATTCTATGTTTTTGGTGCATTGAATCCCTTTCTGGTGGCTGGTTGGAGAGCTTTTCTGTCGGTGCCGCTTCACGGGCTTTGCGGACTTTTTATGGGTTATGAAGCTGCCAGGCAGAAACTCGGTGGTGCTGTAACATACTCCCTTTTCAGGATCCTGTTTTTGCCAGTCCTGGTGCATGGCCTGTTCAACTACTTTCTTTTTCTTAGTTCTGGAATAGGGGTATTGATGGCGGTGGCTTTGGTAGTGGTATTTTGGTTGAAATCCATGTCTGTGATAAAAAGATCATGGAGCTGCAAGGTATGATGATTGTGGAAAGAGAATGCCAAAAAGATAGGATATCCGAGTTGTTTTCTGAAGAGGGACCGCTATCCCGAGTAGTCTCTGGTTATAAATACAGAAAGGATCAGGTACGTCTTGCCGAGGAGTTTTGGGAAGCCATGAACTCTGGAGAGGTGCTTTTGGCCGAGGCTCCAACCGGTACAGGCAAAACTTTATCTCTGCTTGTGCCCTCTCTTTTGTTTGCTCAACAAGGGGGAAAAGTTGTATACGTTACATCGACTCGCAACCTGCAAAACCAGATGATGGATCACCATATCCCAAGGTTAATGCAGGTTTTCGATGCCGGTGTAAAGTGCGGAGCCATAAAAGGCAAAAATAACTATGCTTGCTACAGAAAGGTGATGCATGAACTAAAAGATGCAGATTCTTCAGTTTCCACGGAAATTGGTTTGTGGTTTGATAGGACTACTTATGGTGAACTTGACGAGATTGCTTCATATGTTCCGATAGAATGGAGCTTTAAATTTGCCATTTCTCAAGAGGATTGCCTGGGAACAAGATGCCCCTTCAGGAGCGAATGTTTTTTTCTGAAATTAATTAAAAAAGCTCAAAGTTGGGACATAGTGGTTACCAATTATCACTTTTTTCTTTCTCACCTCATTGGCTCAAAGGGAAAGTTCGTAGTTCCAGTAGATGTTCTAATCTTCGACGAGGCCCACAGGGTTGCTGAAATTGCTCGAAATGTTTCAGCTATCAAAGTGGGGTTTCTCAATATCCAAAGGCCCATAAATATGCTCCTTAAAGAGGTCGTGCCCTTCTTGTATAAGGAGGGATTTAAAGAGGCGGATAGCCTGGTTAAAAGCGGCAATAATTTTTTGAAACTCGGCAAGGAATTGTTTGTGAATTTTGAAAAAAACTTGAAACCTGGCCAAGTACTTTCGGGGGCCTTGAAGTCCGAGCTCTTCTTGAAATTAAAAGGAGAGTACGATGTTATCTCGGGAGAACTTCAAAGGGTTGTCAACGATGAAAAGCTTGATGGTGCTGACGAATCTTTCTTTTCTTTGGCCGTTTTGGAAACCTTTGAGGGGTTAAGAAAATCATATGAGCAACTTTCTTGGTGCACTAGCTTCTGCAATTACCCCAACTGGGCATATTGGTGGGATGGTATGCACCTGGTGAGTGCTCCCGTTTATGCCTCAGAAGTGCTGAAAGAAAACGTTGAAGCCCTTTCGCCGCACAGCTTGATTGCTGTTTCTGCGACGTTGGCCTTGGGAGGGGATTTTTCTTATTGGCAACAAGAGACAGGAATTACCGCGGACCGAACACTTGTGGTTGATTCGCCTTTCGAATTGGAAAAACAAATGGAGATATGGGTCGTTGAGACGAACAAAAAGGTTACAGATTTCGGGTATGAAAAGACCATATCGAGGATTGTGGAGCATTTTTGTGATGAAAATGGAGGCAGGACGTTGGTTTTACTGAGCTCTTTGAACCTGCTTAAAAGTGTTGGAGAATACATGAAGAGCAAGACCAAGCAATACAACGTTTACGTACAGGGTGATACTCAACTGAGCAAGCTTGTTACGTCCTTCAGAGAGGATTTAACGTCCGTTCTGATAGGAAGCGTTACATTTAGAGAAGGGTTCGACGTTCCAGGGGAGGGACTAACCCAGGTTATCATCGACAGAATCCCCTTTGATCACCCAGAAGATCCAATAATGAAAACTTTAAAGGCCCTTTCTGGTAGGGAGTATTTCAGATCATTTGTGCTGCCTAAAGCAAAGCTGACGCTGAAACAGGCAGCTGGAAGGCTAATTAGGACAGAGGAGGACAAGGGAAGGCTAGTTATTTTAGATGGGAGGGTTTTATCAAGGATTGACTGGAAGATCTACGAGTCTCTTCCAAAAGTTCCATATAAGAAAATCACCCTAGCTTAGAAAGATTGTGTCAACGGACAGTGAAAATGTCACCCTAAAATGTCTTTAACGGGACAGTGAAAATGTCACCTTTAGATATTGTTTAAGTGTATAGATATTAGCCCTGTCCTATGTGGTTTTTCGTGTTTTTTGCAGTTTAGGACAGGGCTGGTTTTTCTGGGTTTGTGGTAGTCATTACTATGGGGTATACGTTTCCCTCAATTCATCATTCATGGGATAGCTTTTCTTGTTTTTATAATATCTAATGGTGTTATTTATGCTCCTGCGCCATGGGTGATCCATGGATGGTTTATATTTTCCCCTTGGCTTTGCCTTGTTTTCTAGGTTTTCTTCTTGGATAGCTTTCTTGTTACTGTCACTTGAGATAGCCTTTAGTTTAAAGTAATCGCCACTGTATAAAGCTCCAAGGGAACCATCGAGATGCCTTGTAACACAAACAGGGCTTTTGGGCTTCAGAGGTACCACGTGCCCTTTAGAATCTAACAGCTGATAAGTACTACCCCCATAAGATATTGTGGATCCATTTGAAGCTTTTCTGTGACTCCTTATGCATATGATTTTATGCAAAGACTCTAATCCAGGGTTTGCCCTGAATGCCTGTTCTTTATCTTCTGCCCTTACAGCGAAACGGCTGTTAAACCTCTTTTTGAAATCACACAGAAAATCATTGGCATCTTCCATGGTGCAAATATTTGCTATCCTAAGCTCTACGATCAAACGACTCTGCAGGGTCTCCCAAAGACGCTCTATACGCCCCTTTGCTTGAGGTGAACGAGCCTTTATATGGGTTATGCCCAGCTGATTTAACACCTCTCCAAACTGAGTAAGCTTAACTCTTTCTCCTTTAAGCTCTTCCTCTATGGAGAGCTTGTCTCCTTTAGGAGAAAAGAATATAGAATGACCGTCACTGTAAATACTCCTGGGAACCCCGTAATCTTCCACCATCTGCTTCAAAACATGCAGATACCCCAATAAATCTTCATTGGGCCTGAAATAAAGGCCAAAAATCTTCCCCGTAGCGTCATCTATGGCTCCATGAAGACATAGCTTGGAGCACCTTCCTTCAAGCCAATCATGGGGACTGGCATCACACTGTACCAACATGCCCTCCATGGACATTCGATTCCTAGTACGCCTCCTCCTCGGAGTCTTGTGAGTGTGCTTGTTGGGTATTGATGCCTCCTTGAGAATTCGACCTACAGTCTTGGCCGACACAAATATTCCATCGTGCTCTTTCATTAGCTCCGACATGTGTTGGTAGCTGGCTCCATGGTATTTACCCACTGCAAAACCTACTATGGCCTCTTTTACCTCTTTGGACGTAGCATGTTTAGGCTTCCTTCCCCTGTTACCATGCGCCAACGCTGCTATACCTCTTTCCTTCACCCCTGCCTTCAGCCTTTTTATTTGGCGCTCACTCAACCCTAATACACACGACGCCTCCTTCACCGTCACAACGCCCTCCATCAACCGCTCCATAACATATACACGCCTGGATTCCTTCTCGCTCAAATATACGTCACCCCTACTCATGGTGACATTTTCTCTGTCCCCTTACAGGGTGACAATATCACTGTCCGGTAACACTAGCTTAGAAAGTGTAAGGGGCCACAAATTGCTTCCGTTTAATTAGTTGAAGGAGATGGTGGGAGTCCCAGGAGATGTTTTGAGCTCCCACCATTTTTAGTATAAAGGTGTTTACTTTGTCCAAGAGTATAGGGGGTATGGAAGTAGCGGCTTTAGAACTGACTAGTGAGAGTTCAAATATTTTTTCCTTTGGAGTTTTCCCGTTCATATCTCTGCCTCCATGAGATCGTTTTTGATTGTAATATTTTACCCAGCTTGCGGCAGAAGTCATAAAGACCTTTCGGGATGTTATGTGAGGTAGTGCAGGTATGTAGAATTCCTCATCATCGGTGCGATGACTTCGTTCCACAAAACCTTGGGCTTCTTTTTCTCCTTTTGGTATGGAGAGGAGAGTAACGCCTAAGGGTTCTAGGAATTTTTCCTGCAATATTTTTCTTTTTCTGCTTTCTTCAGATCCGCCGAATTCGCTCCCGTTGTCAGTTTGGAAGAACATTCTATGTCTGATGCCCAAAGCCCGCATGAGGAAGGCGATGTAAAGTATGAAGGAGAAGCCATTTGCGAAAGAGCATTCATCGGAGAAGCATAAGATTCTCATTCTTGTTTTGATATCGATAGCGGTAAATTGGTATTTGGGAAGCCTGTATTTAAACAGGGCAGCATATGCTTTTGGTGGGAGAGTCTTTGCGTCTGCTATATGTTTTGAATCGATCTGGAAGTATTGTAGGGCTTCCCAGTGGTTTAGGTTGGCATAGTAGCGTTTATTTCCGTTTCTAGAACGTACTTTTTTAGTTTTAACGTTGTTTCTGCGTAAGATGTTTCTGATGGTGTAGGAAGATATATTCAGATTGAGGGTTCTTTTCAGCTCTCTTGCAAGTCTTCTAGGACCCATGTTGGTTTTCTGTTGAGTTTCAATAACCAAAGCTTCGATGTGAGGTTTAGTTCTTTTTGGATGAGGGGATCTGGGACCTTTTTTGTGCAATAATTCTTTGGCAGATAGGCCATCTTTTTTCCGTTTCATCAATGTTCTAACCCATCTTTCAGTAATTCCCATGATGTTAGCTATTTCTTTGGCTGTTTTACCTTTTTCTATCAAGTCGCATATAACTTCCATAGGGGCTTTGGGATTCCCTGATTCCTTTAGTCGCTGGTATAATGAAGTCATGGCGGGTTACCTCCTTTTTCCTTTGTTTTGGTTGTTGTTGCAGCACCAGTATAAAGGAGAGGTACCCGCCTTTTCCATTATCTCTTTCACTTTACCAAAGTAGACGGAACGAAATATAGGCTCATCTACACACTAGCTTAGAAAGATTGTTGCTCACTTCAGTTGGCTATGTTATAGTAACCAAGCTGCCAAAAAACAGCGTCCTTTGAAATACTTAAAAGCAATCTCCGGGAGGTGTTTTTCGTGAAGAGGACCTTTCAGCCCCATAATAAACGCAGGAAGAGAACCATTGGTTTTCTGAGCCGTTCAAGGAGCCATAGCGGTCGCAAGATTTTGAGGAACAGGAGAGCCAAAGGCAGGAAAAGACTAGCTGCCTAAGATGGGTGCTACAAGGCTTGGCTATCCTGCAGATATAAGGCTCAAAAAAGCATGGCAGTACGATTTGGTCTTCCGCACTGGCCGCCGAAGGAACGGCGCGTTGGTGCGGCTGCTGTTTATTGAGACCCATGAGGACAAGACCTTGATTGGTTTAGCCGTCGGCAAAAGGCAGGGTGGTGCAGTAACAAGAAACAGGGGTAAAAGAATATTAAAAGAGGCGGCAAGGCGACTTTATCCAATGATAAAGGACGGATATTGGATCGTCCTTTCTCTGCAGAAAAGGGGACTTTCTGCAAAGTCTCATGAAGTCTATGAGGACTTAAAAAGACTTTTGAGCAAAGAAGGGTTGCTGAAAAGTGGGCAACAAACAATTGAATCAGGCCAATAAAATTGGAGAGTTGACCTTATCGGTGAAGTTAGCTAGATTTTTAATAAAGGTCTATCAGTACCTTATATCTCCATTTCTGGGTAAAAATTGCAGATTTTACCCAACATGTTCCCAATACACGTTGGGGTGCATTGAAGTTCACGGGTTAATAAAAGGAACTTTGCTGGGCATCTTGAGGATAGCAAAATGTGCGCCATGGCACCCAGGTGGTTACGACCCTGTGCCCGAAGAGTTTCTTTTGTTCCGCAGAAATAAGAGTTCAAAAACATCATTTAGGGAAGGTGAATAAATTGAGTGCTATTTGGAAGGCAGCAGGCGATTTCCTAATATTGATAATCAATGGGTTATATTCCCTTACTCATTCTTACGGGCTTGCCATAATAATTCTTACTCTACTGGTTCGTGTCCTATTGTATCCACTATCGCATAAGCAGATGGTGAGCATGCAGAAAATGCAGAAACTACAGCCTCGACTCAAGGTTTTGCAGGAAAAATACAAGGACGATAAAGAGACTTTGAACAAAGAAATCATGAGGCTTTATAAGGAAAACAACGTAAACCCAGCTGCGGGGTGTCTTCCCCTCCTCGTACAATTGCCCATACTCATACTCCTCTTCAGAGTTTTGATGAACCTGGACCTAGGAGGAGCCACGTTTCTAGGGATAAGCCTTGAGGGCTCAGTTCTATCTACTATGGCGTCCGCGGTAGGCGCCTCTGCGGATAAGATTGGAATAGGAGCGTTGTTTTCTGCCATCGCCGCAAACCCAGCAGGTTTATTAAACGTGCAGATGTACTTGGGCAACCTGGTGCTCCTTTTGGTCATAGCTTTTCTTACGTGGTACCAGCAGCAGCTCAGTGGGGCTTCTAACCCCCAGATGCAGTTTATGAACTGGTTTATGCCGGCTTTCTTGACATTCATATGTTTGAGTCTGCCCGGAGGAGTTCTATTGTATTGGGGGGTATCTTCTTTAGTGGGAGTAGCTCAGCAATGGTATGCGAAGCACAAAACTGAGGTCGAGATGCAGGAAAAGCCTGTATTGTACAAAGATAAGCCAGGTAGCAGGAAAGAATAAAACAAAAGGGATAGAGAGGGTAAGTGGCCTATGGAAAACAGTTTCATCGTAGAGGTTCAGTCATTGGAAGAGGCGCAGTCGCTTGGTAGCAAGAAGTGGTCTGTTGAGCCGGAAGATGTTGTAGTGGAGGTTCTTGAAGAGAACAAAGGCATCTGGGGGCTGTTTAGCAAGAAGAGAAAGGTACAGGTTGCCTTGTCTGGAGAGCTACATCTTCTGAAAGCAAAGAAGTTCCTGAAAGAATTATTCTCCTACATGGAATTAGATGTGGTTCCCGAGGTGATAGATGACGACAGCCTCAATTTGACAGGAAAGGATGCTGGAATCATCATTGGTCGTTATGGAGAGACATTAAAGGCGTTAGAGTACATGGCCAATTTAGTTCTAAGGGACAGCATGAAAAGGGTAAACATTGATAGTGATGGTTATAAGGAAAGAAGACTTAAGAGCTTAGAGAAGTTGGCCTTGGCTGCGGCCAGGGAGGCGACTAGGAAGGGACGGCCTGTCAAGCTGGAGCCAATGAGCAGTTGGGAGCGGAGAATAATCCATTTGACATTGAAGGATCGAGAGGATGTTACGACGAACTCTCAAGGTGTAGAACCTCAAAGATGTGTGGTAGTAACACCCCTGAAAAGCAGAGCAAGAAAGGCGACTTTCAGGGCAACTAAGCTTAGAGGCAAAAGAGAAGATAACTAAATTTGAGCATCTTTAACCGCGTTGCAGCAGGGCATCATGAAGCACATGCTGCAACGCGGTTTTTTGCGACATATTTCCTTCGAGTGTTTTACTATGAGAGCGTGAAACTCCCCAAGGACTTTTGGATCTTTCGGTAAATAAAGTTGAAGTTCTTCTTGGGCTTTATCGTAAGAGTTTATCTCTGGAGAGAGCCAGCCCATTCTCTTGCCAAGTCTCAGCGTGTACGCGTCTATGACCAGCAACGGGAAATTGCCCCCATAGCAGAGTATACTGTCTGCCGTCTCAGGGCCGATGCCTTTTTGTTTGAGTAGCCATTTTCGGGCTTTGTTAGGTCCTAGGGTGAAAAGCTTTTCTATACAACCTAGCTGGGAGATGACTTGCTTTGAGAAATCCATAAGGTACAGAGCCTTCCTTCTGTAAGTTCCTGCAGGCTTCAAACATTCCTCTATGATTTCTTTGGGAGCAGATGCTATAGAAGAGATGGATAGGAGCCCTTTTCTTTTCAAATTCATAAGCGCCTTTTCTACGTTGCTCCAGTTTGTGTTCTGCGTGAGTATAGCTCCTATGCATATCTCATCGGTGGTCTCACCTGGCCACCAGTTCTGGGGTCCCCAATAGTTTAGCAAGGCACCGTATATGTCCAAAATAGAAGGCATGCAATCCCTCCAGTGGGCTTTGATGGATAAGATAAGGCATATAGTGATATATTAAAACAAGGAAATTGAAGGAGTGCAACTTCTCAAGGGGAGGACAGCCAAAAGTGAGTTTTGAGCTGAAGTGTGTGACGATGCTGACTGATTTTGGATTGTCGGATGAGACGGTGGCCTGCTGCAAAGGGGTGCTTTTAAGCAAAGGACTTAAACTCCCAATTATCGATATTAGCCACGAGGTGCCGCCATTCGACATTGTTTCAGGGGGATGGATATTGGCAGGGGCTCTGACGTTTATGCCGGTAGGCATACACTTGGCCGTCGTGGATCCCGGTGTCGGAACTGAGCGAAAGATAGTCATCCTTCATGTTAGAAGGGGAGATTTTTTGGTGGGCCCAGATAACGGCTTGCTCTTGGAGGCAGCACGGCGCTTGGGCGGAATTGAGACTGCTTGGAGCGTACGCATGGAACTTTTTGATTTCAGTAGGATTTCTCCTACTTTCCATGCCAGAGATGTCATGGCCCCTGTAGTAGGAGATTTAGGCATGGGGGTCCCTCCATCTGCATTGGGAAAAGGGATAAAGAAAGAAATTCTTGTGGAATATCCATTGCCGGAGCCCAAGATGGAGGACGGTAAAATAACTGGCTATGTAGCCTATATCGATTCTTACGGCACGGTAAGGACCAACATATTGTGGCGTTCCCTGAGAAAAGACATCAAAAATTTGAGGATATCTAGTGGTTGGCTTTTCAGCATCCCCGTTGGGAGGACATTTGCAGATGTAGATAAAGGTGACCTGGTGATCCTGGAGGATAGTTGGGGATACTTGTCCATAGCCGTTAACCAAGGACGAGCTTCGGATCTTTTAGGGTGCAAACCCAAGGATCAAATATCCGTAGAATTTACGATGCAATAAAATAGAAGACGGTCCAAAATATGTAATGCAGATTACGTATGGAGGTGGTGAATAAAATGAAAAAGCTTGCGGTTAATCCGTTACGAAAGACATTGATTGCTGTTTTAACAGTGTTACTTTTAACCTTTGTCAGTTTAACGTCGGCTTTGGCATCCTCTTCGGGGAGCGATGTTTTTACTGGGAATCCCATAGCCGATATTGTAGAAAAGACATCTCCTGCCGTGGTCAACATAGACACAAAGACCATGGTGAGACAGCCTCTAAGCCCCTTTGCTAACGATCCGTTCCTTAGGGAGTTTTTAGGGGACCAGTTGGAGCATTTTACCCGTTTAGTGCCCATGAAAGGGAAGGGTTCGGGGTTCATAGTCTCCAAAGATGGTTACATACTGACCAATAACCATGTCGTGGCAGGGGCTGATGAGATAACGGTCAGCATGTCTGATGGCAAAACATATCCTGCCAAGATCATTGGAACCGATCCTAGTTACGATCTGGCGGTCATCAAGATCGAAGGGGAAAATTTACCTGTTTTGCCCTTGGGGGATTCCGATAAGGTTAGAGTAGGTGAATGGGTCATAGCTATAGGTAATCCTTTTGGTTTTGAAAGCACCGTTACTGTCGGTGTTGTTTCAGCCAAAAACCGTTCTATCAGGGCAAGGGACTTCAGCTTTGATGGTTTTCTCCAGACGGATGCTGCTATAAATCCAGGCAACAGTGGCGGTCCTCTTTTGAATCTGAAAGGAGAGGTAATCGGTATAAACACGGCGATAATCCCCTATGCCCAAGGAATAGGTTTTGCCGTGCCTGTAAACATGGCCAAGCAGGTTTTGGACGATTTGGTCAAATACGGAAGGGTAAAGAGGGGATATTTGGGAGTATATGTACAGCCCTTAACTAAGGAGTTTGCTGATGTTTATGGTATCAAATCGGAAAATGGAGCGGTAGTTGCAGATGTGGTTCCTGGTTCGCCGGCAGAAAAGGCAGGGCTAATGCGGGGAGATGTGATAGTAGAGGTGGATGGGAAGAAGGTCGAAGATGACCTGGATTTGACAATGAAAATCAGGAGTCACCTGGCTGGAGACAAGGTAAATCTCAAAATCTTGAGAAGAGGTGGCATTGAGAGGAAGGTAAGAGTCGTGTTAGGTAGCATTCCAGGCAGCGAGGGTGGTCGAAAGAGCCTAAGTGAACACCTCAAGAAAATTGGTATAAAGGTGGAACCTGTATCTGATGCTGTAAGGAAACAGAAAGATTTACCCCCTTCGATAACGGGAGTAATGATCTCAGAGGTTGCTCCAGGTTCGGTGGCAGATGGGGTTGGTCTCAGAAGCGGCGACATAATAGTGGAGGTAAATGGTAATAAGGTAGAAGATATAGATTCTTTCGTGCGGAGCTTGCCTAAAGCCGAAGGTCCTGTCGTGTTAGCCGTTTGGAGGGACGGCAGGGTGTTCTATGTATCTTTTAGGTTGTAATTTCTGAAGGTTTATATAAAGGTATATAGTTGAATAAGAGGGTGGAAGTTACGTCCATATAATTGTGTAAAATTAAGAGCCAAGGCAAGGTCTCTGGTTTAAAATGGTAAGCGGAAAAACAAACCCAAACCGGAGGTGACCTTGCAATGGCTCAGTACAATATTACCATCGACTCAGAATTACTGCATCAGTTATTTTTGTCGGACAGTAAGGATTCTGGAGTATCTAAGTTATTGGAGTCGGTATTGAATCAAGTTCTTCAAGCCCAGGCAACGGAACAATTGAGAGCAGAGGCTTACGAGCGGACAGAGGAAAGACGAGGGTATCGCAACGGAACATACCCGCACAGGCTTACGACGAGAGTAGGGAGCCTTGTTTTGAGGGTGCCCAGGCTTCGTAATGGCAAGTTTTCTACGGAGCTTTTCAGCAGATATCAGAGGAGCGAACAGGCCTTTATTTTGGCTTTGATGGAGATGGTAGTAAATGGGGTATCAACCCGTAAGGTATCTGAGATAACCGAGGAGTTATGTGGAGTAAGGATATCCAAGTCATTGGTGTCGGAATTATGCAGGAGGCTGGATCCAGTTATAGAAGCGTGGAGAGATAGGTCTTTGAAGGATAAGGAGTATCCCTTTCTGATTGTAGATGCATTGGTTATAAGGGTGAGGGAAGAAAACAGGGTCTTACATAGGAGCATGCTTATATGTGTGGGTGTGAACAGAGAAGGTATACGAGAAGTTTTGGGGTTTGTGGTAGGAGATAGCGAATCAGAGGAGAGCTGGGGGGATTTTTTCGGTTGGTTGAAAGATAGAGGTTTAAGAGGTGTGGATTTAGTGGTATCTGACGACCACAAGGGATTAGTAAAGGCTTTGAGGAGAAATTTTCAGGGGTCAAGCTGGCAGAGGTGTCAAACTGTAGATGAGCCTATATTTCGTTCCGTCTACTTTGGTAAAGTGAAAGAGATAATGGAAAAGGCGGGTACCTCTCCTTTATACTGGTGCTGCAACAACAACCAAAACAAAGGAAAAAGGAGGTAACCCGCCATGACTTCATTATACCAGCGACTAAAGGAATCAGGGAATCCCAAAGCCCCTATGGAAGTTATATGCGACTTGATAGAAAAAGGTAAAACAGCCAAAGAAATAGCTAACATCATGGGAATTACTGAAAGATGGGTTAGAACATTGATGAAACGGAAAAAAGATGGCCTATCTGCCAAAGAATTATTGCACAAAAAAGGTCCCAGATCCCCTCATCCAAAAAGAACTAAACCTCTACTCGAAGCTTTGGTTATTGAAACTCAACAGAAAACCAACATGGGTCCTAGAAGACTTGCAAGAGAGCTGAAAAGAACCCTCAATCTGAATATATCTTCCTACACCATCAGAAACATCTTACGCAGAAACAACGTTAAAACTAAAAAGTACGTTCTAGAAACGGAAATAAACGCTACTATGCCAACCTAAACCACTGGGAAGCCCTACAATACTTCCAGATCGATTCAAAACATATAGCAGACGCAAAGACTCTCCCACCAAAAGCATATGCTGCCCTGTTTAAATACAGGCTTCCCAAATACCAATTTACCGCTATCGATATCAAAACAAGAATGAGAATCTTATGCTTCTCCGATGAATGCTCTTTCGCAAATGGCTTCTCCTTCATACTTTACATCGCCTTCCTCATGCGGGCTTTGGGCATCAGACATAGAATGTTCTTCCAAACTGACAACGGGAGCGAATTCGGCGGATCTGAAGAAAGCAGAAAAAGAAAAATATTGCAGGAAGAATTCCTAGAACCCTTAGGCGTTACTCTCCTCTCCATACCAAGAGGAGAAAAAGAAGCCCAAGGTTTTGTGGAACGAAGTCATCGCACCGATGATGAGGAATTCTACATACCTGCACTACCTCACATAACATCCCGAAAGGTCTTTATGACTTCTGCCGCAAGCTGGGTAAAATATTACAATCAAAAACGATCTCATGGAGGCAGAGATATGAACGGGAAAACTCCAAAGGAAAAAATATTTGAACTCTCACTAGTCAGTTCTAAAGCCGCTACTTCCATACCCCCTATACTCTTGGACAAAGTAAACACCTTTATACTAAAAATGGTGGGAGCTCAAAACATCTCCTGGGACTCCCACCATCTCCTTCAACTAATTAAACGGAAGCAATTTGTGGCCCCTTACAGCAGAGGTGTCAAACTCATTTTATACGGAACATACTATCTGCTTCACCTAAGGGTCTTCAGGGGGAGCTCAAGACTCGGATACAGGCTATTTTGCATGCTCCGGATATGGGGACAGCCAGGATGTTGTTGATGAGGGTTTTAGAGGAATACGAAGAAAAAGCTCCTAAGGCGATGAGGATTTTGGAAGAGGGATTTGACGATGCTGTGGCGATATTGTCTTTGCCGGAGAAGTATCGTAAGCGTCTGAGGACGACCAACAGTGTGGAGAGATTGAATGAGGAGATAAGGCGTAGGGAGAGGGTTATACGGATATTTCCAAGCAGGGAATCGGCAGTAAGGTTGCTTGGCGCAGTTCTTCTTGAGATAGACAACAAGTGGGCTGGTGGAAGGAAGTACCTTGATATGGATGAGTACTATGAATATCTTTTCACAACAGCAATCTAGATCAAGCCCTAAAATCTATTGCCTTTAACAAAAAATAAGAAAAATGCATAAGACCATTACCAGAGACCAAAACAAATTTACACAAAATATAGGACTTGACCCATAGTTCATCAACAACCGCCCTTACCTTCCTGGTGGATACGCCGTTCACGACCATCTCGACCATGGCCAGCAAGAGCGCCTGCTCGCTCCGCTGGTACCGCTCGAAAAGCTCCGTGGAGAAGTGCCCGCTCCGGAGACGGGGAACCATAAGCGTAAGTTCTCCTACGCGAGACTTGAGCAGCTTATCCCGATACCCGTTGCGGTACCCCTGCCGCTCTTCGGTACGTTCGTATGGCTTGGCCCTGAGTTGTTCGGTAGCCTGAGCATCGAGTATCTGATTCACGATGTTCTCCACCAACCGAGCCAATCCATCATCCCGAATAAATAATCCTTGCAAGAGATCACAGTCTACGGTAACCTGGTAGTGAGCCATCTTTTCTCCCTCCTGATGATTAAGATTAAGCTACTTCTTATCTACCAGAGGGAGGGGTGGCTCTCCTGCTTCAAGCCATCAATTTTACACCATCATAATGGACACTACTCGATTCTATTTCGACGCGCCCTCCGTGAATCCTTATTATTCGCATTCCCAAGGAAAGGCCTAGGCCGTATCCAGGGGTAGTTCTGGATTTTTCTGCCCTCCATAGTCGATTGAAACATCGGTTGATCGTTTCCTCGTCCATTCCGATTCCTGTGTCCCATACTTCCAGCATAGCTTCATTCTTATTTAAATCATGATCAGTTATGACTGTTATGGATCCCCCCTGGTGAGTGTATTTGCTTGCGTTGTCCAATAGGTTCGTTATTAGTTGGTTTATAAGGGCTTCATTCCCCTTTATAGGGGCTGGATTTAACCTAAGCTTCAACAGTTGTTTTTTACTCTCAAATATGGGTTTAAGAGACGTGGAGACCTCTTCCCCTATGACCATCAGCTCCAAGCTTTCCATCTTCATTTGCTCTCCAGAGCCTTCCAGCCTGGCCATCTCAAGCAATGCTGTCAATAGAGATTGCATTTTGTCCGCATGGGCCCCTAGTTCTCTGAGTTTTCGTTGATAATGAGGAATTTCTCTGGGCTTCAAAAGGGTCACGTCAACAATGCCCTTTATTATCGCCAATGGGGTTCGTAGTTCATGGCTTGCATCCGCTGTAAACGTTAGTAAGCCATTGATGACTTCCTCTATTCTTGCAAAAAGAGAATTGAGTTCCTTAACTATTTCCTGTATATATGGATTCTTTATTTGTTCGGTAGAGGAAATGTGTATGCCTTTGTCTATATCAATGGACTTTATCGCGTTTCGTAACTGATGAAGCTCTCTTTTAATCTTGGTGTGAAGGCCTCCCCACCATAATGCCATAAATAACACAAAAAGCAGCCATATTGAGGCAAAAGCTACGTAATATTCAATTTTTGCTTGGAAGAAATTTGTCATTGGGTAAATTAGGACTAAATAATAAGTTGGCCCAAGAGAGATTGTGTTAGGTCGGATTTTTTGTACTCTGATCCTGTAAATGTGATAGGCGTAAGAATCTTTGTACAGAGGAAGACACAGCAAGCTGTCTTTTTCTACGTTGTTGCTTTTAGTGTTGAAGGATATAGAACTGCTAGAATGGGTTTGGGATAGGTTTTCCCTCATTTCTTCAGGTAGTATTAAGGTTAGATTGTGTGGACCGTAGCTTTTTAGTAGAACAAAGTTTTGATCGTAGAGCTGAATTGCTATATTTGAGGGAAGAGCCTGTGGTGGGGTTTCTGGCTCTTTGCTCACTATCTCTGCGAGACTACACATTACTGAAAGGTTTTTATCTATCTCTTCTAACCTTGAGAGAGTAAGAAAATAAAACACAGCCCCCAGAGCAACAATGAAGAGGGCTGACATCAGGCTTATAAAAAAAGGAAAAGGCTTTACTTGAAAAGAGCGGAGAAAGTTGTTCCTCCGCTCTTTTGGTTTATCTTTCTGGGGATTCTGCGACAATCTTGCTCACGCCTTACTGCTGTTTTTTTTGAGATCGGCATCACCTGTAGGGGCAGGAAATTTTATATCCTATGCCTCTTACTGTAGCTACTATACCCTCTAAATTGTAGGGGCGCAACTTGTCTCTCAGGTATTTTATGTGGACATCCACCACGTTACTGGTGCCGTCATATTCCTTCTTCCAGACATGAGCAATGATTCTCTCCCTTGAGAAGACTTGGTTTTCGTATCGCATTAGAAGTTCAAGTATATCAAACTCTCTCTTCCTTAGGGGGATCAACTCACCGTCTACCCTGCACTCTCTTGCCACTGGGTCCAAAACGAGGGGGCCGCACTGCAAGATAGGTCTTTTGTGTTCCGTATGCCTTCTTATAAGGGCATTTATGCGTGCTAGAAGTTCTCTAAAATCGAAAGGTTTCACTAGGTAGTCGTCAGCGCCTTCTTCCAGGCCTTTAACCCTGTCTTCCACCGAGTCCTTGGCTGTTAGAACCAGAATTGGTGTGTCTTTTCCCGCCTCTCTGACCTGCTTGATGAGCTCATATCCGTCAGTTTTGGGGAGCATGATGTCCAGTACTATGCATTCGTATTCATTTTTGAAGATCTTATTGAGTCCTTCTTCTCCGTCGTAAGCATAATCTACGACGAAGCCGCTTTCGGTCAACCCTTCAGCCAAAACTTGGACCAAATCACGGTTGTCTTCTATGAGTATTATCTTCATTATCACATACCTCCTATTCTAGTCTCTATATTAACAATATAACCACAAATTTAATAAAATGTCGAGTGCAGAATGAGCTTTGACTTATTCGATTATTTTAAATAGTTGTTTTTAGGTATGAGGCGATAGGACAATTCATGTTTTGCAAAACCGAGGACAAATGGTATAATACCGTAGCCTAATACTAGGTGCAGCGGTGACGGCGCTTTACTTGGTTTTAGGATTTTATGAAAGAGGTGGTCGAAATGTTGGATAAGGATAAGAAACAGGCGATAATTGAGGAATTCAAGCTGCACGATGCGGACACAGGGTCCCCTGAGGTTCAGGTTGCCATTCTGACTACCAGAATAAGGGAATTGACAGAGCATCTCAAGGTCCACAAGAAGGACTACCATTCTCAGCGCGGGCTCATGAAGATGGTTGGAAAAAGGCGCAGGTTGCTCAAGTATTTGAGACTCAAGGATTTCAACAGGTACCGTACCCTTATCGAGCGCCTTGGACTGCGCCACTAGTTCCCCTATTTGACCTTTTGTGACTGCATGACGAGGGCCCTTGTGGTCCTCGTCATTTTTATTTTTGCGGGATTGTGATATTCTTTTGAATGAATAAGGAGAAAATAAAGAGAAAATAACGAGGAGGAGTAATAATGGCAAATGTATTTTCCGTCGAGGTCGGCGGAGAGGTAATGACTTTTGAGACGGGAACTTTAGCGAAACAGGCTAATGGTTCCGTAACAGTCTCCATGGGGGAGACCGTGCTGCTTGTCACAGCATGTTTTTCTGAGGAAGCGAGAGAAGGTATAGACTTTTTCCCTCTTCTTGTGGATTACGAGGAGAGGTTTTATTCTGCGGGTAAGATACCCGGCGGGTTCATAAAAAGGGAAGGTAGGCCGTCTGAGACGGCGATATTGGCTGCACGACTGACTGATAGATCCATAAGATCTCTTTTTCCCGAGCATATGCGGAACGATGTCCACGTGGTCGCTACAACCCTTTCTGTGGACCAGGAAAACTCCCCAAGTGTTTTGGCGATAAACGGCGCGTCTGCGGCCCTCACCATATCAGATATTCCTTGGGAAGGCCCTGTCGGTGCTGTGAGGATCGGCTATATAGATGGACAACTGGTGGTAAACCCTACTGAAAGCTTAATGCGAAACAGTTCTTTAGATCTTGTTGTGAGCGGTCATAGGGATGGCATAACCATGGTTGAGGCTGGAGCTAACGAAGTTTCAGAGGATCTTTTGGTTGAGGCCTTGGCGTTGGCTCAGGAGGAAATCAAGAAGATCGTAGACCTCCAGTTGGAGATGATGGAAAAAATAGGCAAGGAAAAGGTCCAAATACCTGAGCCCCTTGAGTTTCCTGGTATAGATAGATGGATAAAAGACAACCTTTACGAAGAGATAAAGACTGCCGTTATGATCCATGAGAAAAAACCGAGGGCCAAGGCTTTGGATGAAATAGAGAGGAAAGCCATTGAAGCCTTGATGGAAGAGCACCCTGACAAAGAAGGCTACATAAAGGAATACATAGGTAAGTTAATAAAGAAAGCGGTGAGGGAGCTTATAGTCTTCGAAGGCAAAAGAGCCGACGGAAGAAGGACCGATGAGATAAGGCCCATAAGCTGCAAAGTGGGGGTTTTGCCCAGAACCCATGGTTCGGCAATATTCACAAGAGGTGAAACCCAGGCCCTTGTGACCACCACTCTGGGAATGGTAGGAGAAGATGACCAGCTGGTGGATGGGCTCCAACATGACGAGACCTCTAAGCGCTTCATGCTGCATTATAACTTCCCGCCGTACTCCGTAGGTGAGGTTAGACCTATGAGAGGGCCAGGCAGACGAGAGATAGGACACGGGGCACTTGCGGAGAGGGCAGTCAGACCGCTGCTTCCCGATGAAGCTTTATTCCCTTACGCCATTAGGGTCGTTTCGGATATATTAGAGTCCAACGGTTCAAGTTCCATGGCTTCTGTGTGTGGTGCCAGTTTGTCTTTAATGGATGCTGGAGTGCCGATTAAAAAGGCCGTAGCGGGTGTTGCCATGGGGCTCATCAAGGAAGGGGACAAGGTGGTGGTTCTAACTGATATACAAGGACTAGAAGATCACTTTGGCGATATGGATTTCAAGGTTGCAGGGACAAAGGATGGAGTTACCGCCTTGCAAATGGATAATAAGGCAGGTGGTATCACCAAGGAGATACTTACTCAGGCTCTTGAACAGGCGAAACAAGGTAGGCTGTTCATCTTGGACAAGATGGAAGAAGCAATAAGGGAGCCTAGAGAAGAACTTTCCTCTCTTGCTCCTAGGATATACACATTGAAGGTAAATCAAGAGAAGATAAGGGATATCATCGGCCCAGGGGGCAAAACCATTAGGAGCATAGTTGCTGAGACTGGTGTCAAGATAGATGTGGAAGATAATGGTACCGTGCTCATTGCGTCAAGCAACAGGGAATCCGCGCAAAAGGCCATAAGCATCATAGAAGAATTGGTTAAAGAGGTGGAAGCAGGAGATGTCTACCTAGGCAAGGTGACAAGGCTTATGCCCTTCGGTGCTTTTGTGGAGGTCCTTCCAGGAAAGGAGGGCTTACTGCATGTGAGCGAAGTGAGTACTCATCATGTTGCTAAGGTGGACGATATTCTGAAGCCGGGAGATATGGTCTTGGTCGTGGTTAAGGAGATAGACGACATGGGTCGGATAAACCTCTCCAGGAAGAGGATATTCGATAGAAAGGAAGAGGTACAAGCTTTATACGAAGAAGCTTTTTCAGAAGAGATGATAAGAGAGGAAAAAATAGAAAGCTCCTCAAAAAAGAGGGAGAGACCTCCCGTTAGGGATAGGAAGAATTCGCCAAGATCCAACGAGCAACCTAGGAGGCGTGGCTAGTTATGGAGAAGAATAAGATCTCGATTTACATTAGTAGGAGCAAAGAAAACGAAGACCTTCCTCTTCCTAAATATGCCACTGAAGGTTCCTCGGGAATGGACGTCGTGGCTGCTGAAGAGTGTGTCCTTCAGCCAGGAGAATGGAAGGCTGTTGGTACGGGACTTTTCATGGAGATCCCTAGCGGTTACGAGTGCCAAGTTAGGCCTCGAAGTGGCCTGGCTCTCAGAGATGGGGTTACAGTTTTGAATGCCCCAGGGACAGTAGACAGTGACTATCGAGGTGAGGTCAAGGTTATATTGATAAACCATGGGAAGCAACCTTTCAAAATTTCTAGAGGGGATAGAATAGCTCAGCTGGTGTTCGCGAAAGTAGAAAAGGCAGAGCTTCATCTGAAAGAAGAACTTACGGCCACAGTCCGCGGTAGTGGAGGTTTTGGCAGTACGGGAAAATGAATAAGAATAAAATGAATAAATCGTAAGAAGGGGCAGCCCCGTAACGGGCTGCCCCTTTCCCATATCTAGAATTTTAGAGTTTTATTGTTTTTCAGCTTTCATCGTTTTAGCCACGCACCAGAACGTTCCACCCCACACTATCAAGAGAACTAAAATCATGTAAACTTGCCAGCCCATAAATGATCCCTCCTTTGGCTAGGCTCAAAAGATACCCGTTATCTTCTTTAATCAGTGGCTTCGAACTTGTGAGTCATCTTGTCGGCCAGCCAGTTGTTAAGCAACAAGAACACCACGACCATTATGGCCCACTGATACACCATGGTTCCTACCGTGTAGGTGTATTCGGAGATGGGAAGCCATTTCCACCAACTGTCAGGATACCAGCTCATAGCCTGCTTGATCCACCAGGTAAAGATGATTACGAACCAAAGGGGGAAGAGGTATATGAGCTTCCACATCCAAGAGGCTTTGAGGTCGGAACACGGTTCGATGTATTCCCTCCATATCTTGTCCACGCCTATCTTCATCGCTCCTATGGAGAAGAACACGCCGCTTACCAACAATCCTACACCCCATACCCAGTCTTGGTTATTGAGGAAATCAATACTCATGGAGGAAGGTAGGCCAAGGATCGTTATCCCTATACCTGCTGCAAGGGCCGCCTTATGGCGAGGCCACCCGGCATCCATGAGGAGTCTTACTCCCAACTCAACCATGGAGAGCAGTGAGCTCAAAGCTGCAAAGATCAATGCCAGGAAGAAAAAGCCTGCGAACAGGGTGCCAGCGGGCATTACAGTGAAGAGTTTCGTCAAATGGATGAATGCAAGGCCTGTGTTTCCGGAGCCGACTGCTGCCATGGGATCTGAAGAGAGTGCAAAGATGGTGGGTATTATGGCCATAGCTGCGATCATAGCTGCCGATGTGTCCGCGAAGCAGATGGTTGTGGCGTTTAGAGAAATGTCCTCGGTTTTCTTTGCGTAGACAAAGTAAGTAAGTAAAAGACCCCAACCTGCACCGGTAGACCAGGCAACCTGCGTGAACGCTTCAAGCCAAAGCCTTCCAGAAGCGAAAAGCTCAAACCTGGGTTCGAAAAGATACTGTAATCCCTTTACTGCGCCAGGGAGCGTTATGGCTCTTATCATTAAAACTACCAGTAAAACAAAAAGGCTTGGAATTAGTATCTTGTTGATCTTCTCGAGTCCCTGGGATATTCCTTTGAAAATAACTATGGTCGCTATCACCATGGAGATGATGTGCCACGGGACCATGGCTCCAGGAGTTGTGGAGAAGGCGGTCCAAAGGGCCTCTGTGTCCAGTCCCGGTTTGATGACTCCGGTCAGAACATATACAAAATATCTTACGCACCAACCCATGACTACGGCGTAGTAGAAGGCGATGCCCAATGATATCCATGCGACACAGCCTCCGGCCCACGTCCACTTTCTGCCCAGCATTTCCTTAAACGACCCTATGACCCCCATTCTGGTTACTTTGCCCCAAACTGACTCTGCCATAAGAAGTGGTATAGCCCATAAAAATAAAGCAACGACACACGCCAAAACAAAGGCCCCTCCGCCTTGGGCTGCTGCTACTCGAGGGAAGCGCCAAATGTTACCTGTACCTACAGCCATACCTATTGCGGAGAATATTAATCCCCACCTACTAGCCCACTGATCAGCTTTCTTAATCTCGGCCATTCTTTAAATCCCTCCTAAGCTGAACAAAAATAAACTGCACCAATACTCCATTTCTTGAACAAAAACGGAAAAAAATGAAGGGGTCTTTCTTGCTAGCACCTCCTTTCCCTGTTGTAGTGGCTGCAATGTATGCAGGGAATGAGGTGTGGCTTTAGGTGGATCGTAAGGTTTTTGAAAAGTTGGAATAAAAATAAAGTCAGAAAGATTACACATAATATATCATTTTTTACTAAAGGCATAAAGTGTTTTAGTATACTTATTTTTGTATGGAAACGACTAAAATCTTATGCTGTGGTACAATTCAGTAAAACATGCTTAAGGTAAAAAGTTTTCGGGAGGGATTAATTTGATAAATGGACCAGAAAGTAGAAGTTATTCGGGAGCTCTTCCTGTTAGTGTAATTGAGGTCTTCAAAGAGTGGAAATGTGCGAAAGGTGCTGTGGCTGCTCGTTTCAATGGCACCTTGGTGGATTTGCATTATAAGCTGACGGCAGGAGGTTTCTTGGAACCAGTTTACATTGCCAGTGAGGAAGGGTTGGAGGTTTTAAGGCATTCGGCATCCCATCTTTTGGCTCAGGCGGTAAAAAGGCTTTACCCGGGAACCAAACTTGGCATAGGGCCGGCCATAAAAGATGGTTTCTACTACGATCTGGATGTGCCGCAGCAGATATCAGAAGAGGCTCTTCTTAAGATTGAGCAAGAGATGAGGCGAATAGTCAAGGAAAACTTGCCAATAACCAGAAAAGTTTTAACGAAAGAGGAGGCAAAAGCCCTTTTTGCGGAGAAGGAAGAGATATATAAGCTTGAACTTATCGAGGAACTGCCTGATAGCGAAGTAAGTATATATGAGCAGGGTGAGTTTCTGGATCTTTGTAGAGGTCCCCATGTTCCTAGCACTTCACACATAAAACATTTCAAACTACTTTCTCTAGCGGGGGCTTATTGGCGAGGCGACGAGAAGAACAAGATGTTGACCAGGATCTACGGTACAGCTTTTGGGACGAAAGAGGAGCTTGAAGCATATATAACTAGAATGGAGGAAGCCAAGCGCCGGGATCACAGAAAGCTCGGAAAGGAGTTGGATTTGTTCAGCATTCAACCTGAGGGACCAGGTTTTCCTTTCTTCCATCCCAAAGGGATGGTTATCATAAACAAGCTCGTAGATTTCTGGCGCAAGGAGCACGAAAAACGGGGATACTGTGAGATACGGACTCCTCTTATTTTGGATAGGGACCTTTGGATCCGTTCAGGGCACTGGGATCATTACAGAGAGAACATGTATTTTACTGAGATAGATGAAAGACCTTTCGCCATAAAGCCCATGAACTGCCCTGGTGGCATTCTGGTCTACAAGAGCAGGATCCGAAGCTACAGGGATCTACCACTGAGGATGGCTGAGCTTGGAACGGTTCATAGGCATGAGAGGTCAGGGGTTCTTCACGGCCTTATGAGAGTGAGATGTTTTACTCAGGACGACGCCCATTTGTACGTAACACCAGACCAGATAAAAGAGGAAATTTTGGGAATAATGGACTTGGTTAAGTACGTTTATAAGGATGTGTTTGGGTTCAACTACCGTGTCGAGTTGTCGACCAAGCCGGAGAAAGCCATGGGCGATCCCTTGATGTGGGAAAAGGCAGAAAAAGCCCTTGAGGAGGCTTTGGAGACAGCAGGAGTGGAGTTCAAGGTGAACCCCGGAGATGGTGCCTTCTATGGTCCTAAGATAGATTTTCACTTGGAGGATTGCATAGGCAGGACATGGCAGTGTGGAACGATACAATTGGATTTCCAGATGCCGGAGAAATTTGATATAACCTACGTTGGGCCCGATGGTGAGCACCATAGGCCAGTTATGCTCCATAGAACCGTTTTTGGGAGTCTTGAGAGGTTTTTGGGGATACTCATAGAGCATTATGCGGGGGCCTTCCCCTTCTGGCTTGCTCCAGTTCAGGTCAAGATATTGCCTGTAAGAGGAGAGTACAACGGTTATGCGTCGGAGGTTTTCGATAAACTGAAAGAAAAGGGCTTCAGAGTGGAGTTGGATCAGAGAGAGGAAAAGTTGGGCAAAAAGATCAGGGATGCCCAAATGGAAAAGATTCCGTACATGTTGGTCATAGGTTCCAAGGAAGCCCAAGAGCAGACCGTTGCCGTTAGGGAACGACAAGCAGGAGACTTAGGCTCCATGACTTTGGAAGAGTTGGTTAAACTTTTGGAGGACAAGGAATCACCGACAGCATAGAGTGATGCGCCAAAGGAGATATATCCATTGGTACACGGACATTCGCAGTGTTGATATAAAAGGCAACCTATGATATAGTACGTTGTCAGCAGTTGGTGTTTAGATGTAAAAAACATATACTGGGGAGAAGAGGAGGTCTACCCTCCCACCTAGGTGGACGCTAAAAGCTGTTGCCGGGTCAAGCAAGATAGCATATCTGATTGCTATTATGTTGTTGATTTGTATGAGCCGGGCGATAGCGTCCGGCTTTATTTTTTTACTAAATATTTTTGGAGGTGACCAGCTATAGCGAAAAAACCTGATGAACCAAGGGTGAATAATGAGATACGGGCGAAAGAGGTTTTGTTAATTGATGAAAAAGGTGTGAAGGTTGGGGTTGTTCCTTTGGCTAGAGCTCTCGATATTGCAGAAGAAAGGGAGCTTGACTTAGTGGAGGTAGCCCCCCAAGCCAATCCTCCTGTCTGCAGGATCCTTGATTACGGTAAATATAAGTATCAGTTGCAGAAAAAGGAAAAGGATGCCCGTAAGAAGAGCAAGGCGCAGACAGTTAAAGAAATGAAAATGCGCCCAAAGATCGACCAACATGATTACGAGTTCAAAACCAAGGCCATAAGGAACTTTTTGGCTGATGGGCATAGGGTGAAGGTGGCAGTGTTTTTCAGAGGAAGAGAGATGGCCTTTTTGGACAAGGGCAGAGAAGTGTTGGAGAGGGTAATCAAAGATTGCCAAGATGTGGGTAAGGTGGAGATGGAACCTAGAATGGAAGGACGCTATATGCGCATAATGCTGGCACCTCTGCCACAGAGCCAAAAAAAGAAAAAGGAGCCTTCTAAGGTGGATAACGAAAAAAACAATACAGAAGGCAAGGAATAAAGGCGAAGATTATCTAACCGATACCGAGTAAAAAGTAGCTGAAGGAGGATGAAGTCATGCCTAAGATGAAGACTCACTCGGGGGCAAAAAAGCGCTTCAGGGTGACAGGTACAGGTAAGTTGAGTTACAAAAAGAACGGTAGGGGACACCTTTTACGGAAAAAGAACAGTAAGAGGCTGAGGAGATTGAAACAGAAGGGATACCTGAACCCGACTATGGAACGGAACGTAAAAAGATTACTTCCTTACGCTTAGAGATGAATCTTTTATTTAAAAAAACAAAAGAATCTAATGAAAGAGGTGAACGCTCATGCCGCGAGTGAAGGGCGGATCCGCGAGCGATAAGAAACGCAAAAAGCTTTTTGATATAACTAAGGGTTTTTGGGGTAGGAAGAAAAATACTTACAGACGAGCGAAAGAGGCTTCTTTGCACGCTCTTTCAAGCGCCTATAAAGATAGGCGGGCTAGGAAAAGAGATTTTAGGAAACTTTGGGTCACAAGGATCAGTGCAGCAGCCCGAATGAACGATATATCTTACAGTAACTTCATAAACGGACTGAAAAAGGCTGATATTCAGGTTAACAGGAAGATGCTTGCAGATCTGGCCGTTAATGACATGCAGGCTTTCAAAGCGCTGGTCGAGAAGGCCAAGGAGGCGCTTGGACAATAAACCCCAAAAAGTTTTATGGCAAACTTGAACCTGAGAAGGTCATTCTGTGGGGGTTCCTGATGTTGATTATGTCAGGAACCCTCCTTCTATGGATTTCTAATTACAGCTATAAACCCCTAACTTTCATTGATTCCCTGTTCACTGCTACTTCTGCTGTTTGCGTAACAGGCTTGGTAGTTGTGGATACGGCGTCTGATTTGACTTTTTATTCTAAATCAATCGTCGCAGTGTTGATTCAGTTAGGTGGATTGGGCGTCATGACAGCTTTCACTTTTTTGTTCATATTGCGTGGTGCCAGAGTAAGCCTTCAGCAGAGGTATTATCTGTCCAATAGTTTGGGTTTAGAGAGCGTTTCAGGAGTTATAAGACTTTTAGGCCACATAGTGAAGATGACCTTGGCTATAGAACTTTTCGGGACCTTGCTTCTTTTTGGAAAACTGATAGATTACTATGAACCTTTGAGTGCCTTGGGGCATGCGACCTTCCAGAGCGTGAGCGCTTTTTGCAATGCTGGATTCTCTACGTTCCCAGGAAACATGATGCCCTTTAGTAAGGATATTTATTTAACTTCGGTGATAATGATTCTTATAGTTTTAGGAGGCATAGGGTTTGTCCCTCTTACCGAGATCGTGGGTGTTGAAAAACGTGGCAAGCGGCTATCTCCCTATTGCAAAATGGTCCTTATCATGACGGTTATGTTGATAGTCCTAGGTTGTATATTTTTGTTCTTGTCCGAGCATTGTAGGAGCAATCAGCAGATATCTGTTTTCCAGGGCTTTTGGGATGCCTTGTTTCAGTCAGTTTCTGCACGTACTGCAGGCTTCAATACTGTAGACATAGGCAAGGTGTCACCATTGGGTAGTTTTATATTAATCTTGCTCATGATAGTGGGAGCCTCTCCAGGTTCTACCGGTGGAGGTATGAAGACCACAACGCTGGGGGTTTTATTGCTTTCATTATATAGCGAAATTTTACAGAGGGAGGACGTCGTGTTCTTTGGGCGGAGGGTTCCTTACAGTGTTTTAAGAAAAGCCGTTTCTCTTGCTATAGTCTATGTGATGACCATATTCCTAAGTAGTTTTATTATGGGGTTCATGGAGCCTTACTCGTTCAGAGAGATCCTTTTTGAAGTTACATCTGCATTGGGTACAGTGGGACTTTCGACTGGCATTACCCCAAAGTTGTCTACCGGTAGCAAGCTGCTGCTGATCCTGCTGATGTTTTGGGGTAGAGTTGGCTTGATCATTTTCTTTTATGGGATAGCCAGGAAAGAAGAAAAGGGGCGCGTTACGTACGCTGACGTTAATGTGCCTATAGGCTAGGAGGGGTCATTTTGCCCAAATTGATAGGGAACAAAAAGACATTTCTGGTGGTGGGTTTAGGGAGATTTGGCAGAGCAGTGTGTGAGAGATTAGTTGAGTTGGGAGACAGCGTAATAGCTGTAGACAAGGTGAGGGCCAGGATAGAAGAAATCACTGACAAAGTGGACGTGGCTGCTCAAATGGATGCTACTGATGAAGAAGCGCTGAAAAAAATTGGTGCAAAAGAGGTAGATGGAGCGATAGTCGCCATAGGATCTAATATTGAAGCTAGTATTCTAGCAACGACGTTACTCGTTGGTATGGAGGTTCCATATGTGGCTGCCAGAGCCAATAGCGCCATTCATGCCAGGGTGTTGGCGAGGATGGGAGCACAGAAAGTGTTTTTTCCTGAGAGGGACTTTGGCTTCAAAGTGGCGGAGCAAGTTTCAAAACCAGCGCTGTCCAATTTTATAGAGCTTCCAGGTTCTGATTTTTTGATTGGCGAAATTGCATCCCGCGAAGAGATGGTGGATAAAACCCTAGCAGAACTGGAGTTCAGGAACCGCTATAACGCGGTGGTGTTATTGATAAAAAGGGGCACAGACAAGTTTATTCCCAGAGCGGATACTCGTTTGGGTAGAGAGGACAAATTGATCGTGGCTGCGTATCGAGAAGATTTGGATAAATTGATAGAATGATAAAATAACTTATACTATAGCTTATATTATTATGAGCAAGCCAAACTATCATGAAGAGAAACGAGGTGCAGCCAAAGTGAGTGACATAGAGAAAAAAACAGAGCAAATCAAGGATCTTTTCTGGTCAGAGTTGAGAAAGACAAGAACACCAGAAGATTTAGAGGAGATAAGGGTCAAATTCTTGGGTAAAAAGGGTGAAATAACTAGCCTCCTAAAGAGCATAAAAAATATAGATCCTAGTGAGCGCCCCAGAGCTGGACAAGTTTTGAATCAGCTCAAAGAGGAAATAGAGCAAGCCATTTCTCAGAAAAAATCGACCTTATTGGAAGAGTTCTATGATAGGAAGGAAGAGGAAGACTCTATAGATGTCTCCCTACCTCCAAGGGGTAGGGAGTGGGGAGGTTTCCATCCTGTAGCTCAGGTGATGGAGGAAGTTGTGGAGATTTTTGCATCAATGGGTTTCACAGTAGCTTATGGGCCAGAGATCGAGAACGACTTCTATAATTTCGAAGCCTTGAACATCCCCCCACATCATCCAGCTAGAGATATGCAGGACACTTTTTATACGAATAACGGGCTACTTTTAAGGACCCATACTTCCCCTGTGGAAGTAAGGGCAATGCGCCAGATGGGTGCTCCGTTACGCATAGTAGTGCCTGGTAAGGTTTACAGAAGGGATAACGACCCTACACATTCGCCCATGTTTCATCAATTGGAGGGACTCTTGATCGATGAAGATATTTCCGTTGCCGATCTGAAGGGATGCTTGGAAGCTTTTGCGAACAGGATATTTGAGCGTCCTCTGAAAGTTAGGTACCGAGCCAGTTATTTCCCTTTCACTGAGCCATCCCTGGAAATGGATGTAGAATGTGTGGCCTGCTCTGGCCGAAACCCAGAGTGCAGGATATGCAAGGGTACAGGGTGGCTGGAGATTGCAGGTATGGGTATGACTCATCCAAACGTATTGATAGCTGGCGGTATAGATCCTCAGAAGTATAACGGTTTTGCATGGGGTATGGGCCTTGACCGTATAGCCATGTTGAAATATGGCCTTGATGATCTTAGGGTCTTTTTCGAAGGAGATCTTGCATTTTTGATAGGGGGTCGCCAGGAATGAAGATAAGCTGGAATTGGCTCAGGGAAGAGCTCAAAATAGATGTAGATGAAGTAGAGCAGGTAGCTGAGAGGTTGACGGAAACAGGCTCAGAAGTTGAAGCAGTGGAACGCCCCGTTCCTCTACTTAAGGGAGTCGTCACTGCCAGGGTTAAGCGTATAGAGCCTCATCCCAGTAATGCTAACCTGCTTGTGGCCAGATTGGACACGGGCATGGGTGAGGCCACGTGTGTCACAGCAGCAAAAAATTTGAAGGACGACGATGTGGTGCCTTATGCTGCTTTAGGGGCGACTATAGCAGATGGAACCGTAATGGGCCATAGGGAGTTTGATGGAGTTTTAAGTGAAGGTATGATGCTCTCGGCAGAGGAGATCGGGCTGCCGGATATAGCTGACGAATTCGGCATTTTGAGACTCCCAAAAGACGAAAAGTTGGGGAGGGACGTAAGAGAAGTCCTTGGCTTGGACGATTACGTACTGGATATTTCCATAACACCAAGCAGAGGAGATCTTTTGAGTGTGAGAGGACTTGCCAAGGAGGTCTCAGCCATATTGGATATCCCAATGAAGGAGCTTGATGCAAGTATTAGTCAAGAAAGCTTGGGTAACGAGATCCTGAAAGAGTTTAAGGGAATAACCTTAAAAGATGATGGTTGTTCCGTTTACGCTTTGGGCTTTGCGGACAACGTTAGAATAGCTCCTTCTCCTATCAGGGAGCGGGTTAAGTTGTCTCTTTTGGGTATGCGTCCCATAAACAACGTCGTTGATGCTACCAACTTGGTTATGCTCTATCTAGGCCAGCCCCTGCATGCTTTCGACTATGACCTTCTGCCCGATAAGGAGATCACCGTTAGATGTGCTTACGATGGTGAGAAAATAGTGACCCTTGATGGAAAGGAAAGACATCTAACTCCGGAGGATCTTCTGATAACCAGTGGAGGTATCCCGGTGGCTCTAGCAGGAGTGATGGGTGGAGAGAACACCGAGATAAACGAAAACACGAAAAGAATAGCCCTGGAATCTGCTAATTTTGATTCCATAAGGGTGAGCAAGACGTATAGACGACTTGGCCTTCCCAGCGAAGCCGCTTATAGGTTTGCGAGAAAGGTGGATCCAGCGAAAGTTTCAATTGCCTTACATAAGACCTTTGAGTACCTGAGTAAATGGGGAGCAGCCCGTCCTCTTGGAGAGATCTTGGAGAGATTAGGCGATGAAAAGCCCCGATACGTAGAGCTGACAAAGAAAAAATTAAAGAAAGTTTTGTTGTTGGAAGATATGGATTTAGCTTCTGACATTTTGGGCCGGTTAGGTTTTGTAGAGACTTCCAGGGATGAAGATAAGAGGATCTTTCAGGTTCCTAGCTTCCGTCCAGATATATCGATAGAGGAAGACCTCATTGAGGAGGTTGGCAGGATATGGGGGTACGACAAGATGGAGTCGCGCCTACCTGCCGTTACCCGGAAGCCCGGGGATATTACGGAAAGAATGCGAACGGAACGTCAATTGAGAAATGTCGCGATGGGGCGCGGGTACGTGGAGGTAATAACGTATAGTTTTGTGTCACCAGACATGCTTAGAACGTTGAGAATTCCCGATAATAGTGTATTGGCCAGCTATGTGGCTTTGTCCAACCCTCTGAGCAGGGATCAGTCCATAATGAGAACTTCTCTGGCTTTCGGCCTGGTGAAAGCGGCTGTTGCAAACATAAGAAACGGTTGGAGAAAACCCATAAGGATGTTTGAGATAGGTAAGGTTTTCCATCTGGAAGAAGGAACTGAGCTGGGCGTTAGGGAGCACCTCCGCCTGGGAGGTATAGTATGCCCTGGGAAAGACCCTCGTTCCGTGTGGGAAAAACAGGAAGATGACTTCTTTTCGGTTAAGGCTGATATCGTTGCCTTGGCTGAAGCCAGGGGCGTCTCCTTGGAGTTCGTCAAAGGTGAATATCCGTTTGGACATAGGGGACAAACTGCTCATATACTTTACGGTGACCAAACAATAGGGTATTTGTGCAGGCTCAAACCAAAGATAGCAGAAGAGCTATCTCTCCCTGAACCGGTCCTTTTGTTTGAAGTGGATCTTGAGGTACTTGAGAGATCAAAAGCCCGTAGCTTTGGGAAAGCTGACAAATATCCGGCCGTTTATAGGGATATATCTATCCTCATTGACAAGGATACGACAGTCCAGAAGGTTAAAGAGGACATAAAGGGTTTGGCGTCTCAATATGTAAGAAGCATAAGGTTGTTCGATGTGTATGAAGGAAAGGGAGTCCCTGAAGGCAAGGTTAGTGTGGCATTTACATTGGAATACCGTTCTGAGGAAGTTACCCTTCGCGACGAAGAAGTGGATAGAGCTCATATGGACTTAAGGAAAGCCTTGCAGAAAAAGGGTTACGTTTTGCGCTAAGGAGGGAATTTTTATGCAGGAACATCTTGTCAACCTTGAAAGTCTTGTGGAGAGAGTGACAAAACGGATCAATGAGCTGATGGAAGAAAACAGGCAGTTGAAAGAGGAAATAGAGTTACACAGGGAGATTTTGGAGGAAAAGGACAGAGAAGTAGAGGCAATAAGAGAGGAGCACAGGAGGGTTCTAGAAGAAAAAGAAAAGGAACTTTCTAGCCTCAGGTCAGTGCAAAAGGAAACGGAGGAAAGGATAAAGGCCCTGTTGGAGAAGATAAAAGAAGCTGTGATGGAGTAGGGCGTTAATTCGGTTTTAGTGGAAAGCGAAAAGAGCGGCTTTCAGGAGGGAGGCAACCCAATTGCAGGGAGAAGTTCGGCGGGTTAATGTTCTTGTAGGTAAAAAGACGTATTCCATTCTGACTCGACTGGATGAGCAAAAGTTCAAAGCGGTGTTGAGCATCGTTAAAGAAGCAGTTGAAAGCGTCGAAAGCTCCGTTGATCAGGAACAGAGGTTGCTTTTGGGTTGCCTCAAAATGGCTTACAAAATAGAGGAAGTTACAAGAAAATTGGAAGAAGCTTTAAAAGAGCGAGCGTAATAGATATGAGCATAGCGTTTACAGTAGATTTAATAGTGCTTTTCATGACGGTGTATTTTGTGTCTCGAGGTCTATTGCGCGGTTTGTCTGGAGAGATAATTTCCATCCTTTCCGTAGTAGGAGGTTTCTTGTTTGCATGGTATGCTTCGGGGCACGCTGCGGAGTTTCTAGTGCAGATGTTTGCCCTGGATGCAGGCTATGCACGGATTTTGTGCCTCTTTTTGATTTATATTATTTGTCTTCTTGTCGGAGGAATCCTTAAAAGGGTAGTAAAGGCTTTTCTCCGCATTGTTAGCTTATCATTTGTGGACAGAATCCTTGGTGGAGTTGCAGGCCTTGTAAAAAGCACGGTGTTTCTGCTGTTGTTATTTATGTTGTCATCTTTTGTGGTGCCGTTTACCGGAGACTACTGGGTCAAAAAGTCTGTGTCCATGAACATCGCGGAGGTTATTTTGCCGTACGTACAGGATTTGATGAGTAAGGTTGATCCTAAAGAATGGAATACGATCTCGATATATAAAGAATTTTGGAAGGGCGAAGGCATATTGCTCCAAGAGTCCCCAGCAGAAGACAGCTATAAGGAAGTTCAACAAGAAGGTGACGGATAAAAGCAGTGAAGACAGACGCAAAAACCCTCCAACTAGTTGATATACCTAAAGTTTTGGAACTTATAGAAAAAGAGTGCAGAAGCCCATTGGGTGTTTTATGCCTTAGAGAACAAGAACCTTTACCTTCCATTCAGCATGTGGAAGAAAGGCAGGCTCTATTTGTTTCTTTCTGCAAATACGAAGACGTATGCGGCAGGTTGCCCTGGGAGAAGGACCTTAACCCTTTGGGTAGATTGTTTGAAGACGCGAAGGTCTCAGGTCTTCTAAGTGGAGTGGAGCTAGTCCATATAAGAAACATGGTGGGCTTGGCAATAAGAATAAAAGATGTTGTTTCAGACAGGAAGGATGCTTTCGCGGAGCTCTATTCCCTTACGAGAAGAATACCTGATTTGAGTGAGTTGTTCGATGATTTGCATGTTTTGGCTGACGATGGAAGACTTTACGATAGGGCTTCGGAGCTTTTGGGGAGACTGCGATCCGCCCATAGAGATTATGCTGCAAAAGCTAGGAAAGCAGCCCAAAACCTTGTGTCCAACCCGTCCGTATCCAGCATGCTCCAAGATAAAAACGTGCATTACCGCAAAGGGCGAATAGTCCTTTTGGTAAGGCAGGAAAATTTGCATAAGTTCAGAGGCATAGTAATAGACCGATCATCCAGCGGTAATAGCCTTTATATGGAGCCAGAAGGTTTGATAGAGATAAACAACAGGGTATCGATCCTGGAGAAGGAAATAGAGGAGGAAGAAAGGAGAATTTTGCGGAGCCTAACTCGTAAAGTCTTGATGAAGCAGAAGCTCCTGGAAAGAACCGAACAAGTGCTGGGCCTTTTGGATCTTATGTATGCCTTGAGGGAGGTGGCGAGAAAAGACCGTTGGTCCCTTCCGTTGATGAAGAATTCTCCCATGTTGAAATTGAAAGGCGCTAGGCACCCCCTATTGGGTAAACAGTGCGTGCCCATAGATATATTTTGTGGTACCTCGTTTAAGCAGCTGATAATAACGGGGCCAAACACCGGGGGTAAGACGGTGGCCCTAAAGACAGTGGCTGTTTCGTTATATCTTGGCTGGTGTGGTTTTCCTGTTCCCTGTAAAGAGGGTACTGAAATAGGCGATATCGATTGGATGTTGGCGGATATTGGAGATGAACAGAGCATAGAGCAGAACCTATCCACATTCAGTGCTCACCTAACCAGGTTGATCGACATGCTCCAAAAAGCCAATGAAAGGAGCCTGTTTTTGCTAGATGAGCTGGGAGCTGGAACTGACCCTCAAGAGGGAGCGGCTTTAGGTATAGCGATTCTTGAAAGGTTTAGATCCATTGGAAGTTTGGTTATAGCAACCACCCACCATAATTCGATAAAGAGGTATGCCCTGTCCACCAAGGGAGTAGAGACAGCGAGCATGGAATTTGATTCGGAAACCTTGAAACCTACGTTTCGGCTTCTTATGGGTATGCCTGGTAAGAGCAATGCCCTGACCATAGCGAGACATTTGGGCATGCCGGAGGAAATACTATCTAAGGCTGAAGAAGTTCTCCTTGAATCCTATTACGGGGAAGAAAGACTTGTGGACGAGCTGCACGACAAGCATATGGAGCTAGACCAGCTCAAAAAACAGCTGGAATCTAAAGAGGCAGACCTTAAGAGGTTAAAGGACGAATTGGAGAGGGAAAAAAGAAACTTGGCACTAGAGAAGGGAAGGATAGTTTCCGAGGCGGAGCGTAAGGCGTTAGAGATGATTGAGGAAGCCCAAAGGTTGTACCATGAAATGGTCAAAAAAATAGGATTTTTCAACGCCAGAAATATGCATAAATCCACTGAAAAGGACAGACAACGCATGTTGAAAATGAAAAAGGAGCTTCTTGAGCGACAAGATGTCCACGATGAGAAGATGGAAGCAGAAGAAATTTCTCCGGGGGATCTTGTTGAGATAATAGGTCAATCCACTAAAGGAACTGTGGAGGCCATAGAGGAGGGAAAGGCTGTGCTCTTATGTGGCCCCATTAAAGTAGAGGTACAGTTGAACAAGCTAAAGCTAGTGAAGAAAAAAGAGGAAGTCGAAAGGACTGCTGTTCAAGGACCAATTGTAAAAGGAGACTTTAAGAAGGTTTCAGTCCCCCCTTCAATAATGATCAGGGGGATGACAGTTGACGAGGCGATACCAGAAGTTGAGCTTTACCTAGATAGGGCTTTCAGAGCAGGTTACGGAGAGGTCACCATAATTCATGGACGGGGAGAAGGCATACTCAGGAGGGAAGTCCATGCCCTATGTAAGAGGCTTCCGTACGTCACAAACTTCAGGTTGGGAGAACCTTCGGAGGGGGGCATCGGAGTCACTATAGTGAGTTTTAGGTAATAAGTAATTTCCGTGGTGGTTCTTTGGGGCTTCCAAAATCCATTGAATTTAACTTCCTTGCGTGGTAATATTGCTCCTGTCTCGCGTGCCCGTAGCTCAGCTGGATAGAGCGTTGGCCTCCGGAGCCAAAGGTCTCGGGTTCGAATCCCGACGGGCACGCCATTCCCATCATTTTCTCCATACTGCACATGTTAGAACTTCTCAAAATCAGCCCTTGGTCTTGCTGTACTTTTATTCAATGTGTTTGTATTTTGTTATTTTTATTGATAATATACCATATTATATTATAATGCTGTAAACCTATTGGAGGGCAGCCATGGTGATTTATAAAATTAAAAATAGCACCAGATGCTGGGACGGAGAGTCGATAGGTATATTGATTCTGGATGCTCATTATCCGTGTATTCCTGGGAACGTGGGCAACGCGACCACATTTGATTTTCCTGTGAGGTACAAAAAGGTAAACGGTGCCTCCATAGACAGGCTTCTGAACCAAAGAGATCCTTCCTTGGTTAAGCCTTTTGTAGAGGCCGCACTTGAGCTTGAAAGTGAGGGCGTAAGGGCTGTTACCGGAGCTTGTGGATTCATGGCTCTTTTTCAGGAAGAAGTTGCGGCCGCCTTAAGGATACCCGTTTTTCTATCCAGTTTGCTCCAGGTTCCTTTTATCAGAAGGATTTTAAATCCTTCACTGAGGATTGGCATAATAACGGCAAACGCTAGTTGCCTGACGGAGAAACACTTTCGTTCTGTGGGCGTAGATACTTGCGAGGACATAGTAATAAGAGGTATGGAAGAAATGGAAGAATTCAGGACAGCCATTTTGGAGGAAAAGGGTACTCTGGATTCAGAAAAAATGGAGCAGGAGGTAGTGGAGGTATCCAAAAACTTAGTGGAGGAACATCCAGAGGTGGGAGCTATACTACTAGAGTGTAGCGATTTGCCCCCGTATGCAAAGGCAGTTCAGGAAGCCACTGGAAGGCCAGTTTTCGACTTTATAACCATGATCCGGTTTGTGCACACAGCGGTTGTACAGCAAAGTTATGAAGGATTTATGTAATATGTCGTGAATTAATTTATGAACCGCTTCCAGAGTAATATCTCTCTGATATTTCTCAGAAAGAAGAGAACCTGTTCAAGGAGTACGAAAAAGTGAATATATCGCTTGACGGGGGGAGGTTTTTCCTGTATAGTTCTCCCCATGGTCAGCCGGCGACCAATTTTCGCTTTTTAAAGCTTTAGGAGGAAATATTTTGACAATGAATGGAACAGTTAAGTGGTTTAACGAGTCTAAGGGTTATGGGTTCATCACGTCCGACGAAGGAACTGATGTGTTTGTACACTTTTCCGCTATAGAGGGAGAAGGATTCAAGACCTTGGCAGAGGGCCAGCAGGTATCCTTTGATATCACTCAGGGCAACAAAGGCCCCCAAGCGTCCAACGTCGTAAAACTATAAGAAAAAAAGAAAAACTTTTTCGCGATATATTTAACGATATATTTGACACGAAGAACCGAACAAAGAAATGGCGCCTAAAGGCGCCATTTCTTTTGTGTCAATTTTTGCTCTTATTCCACTTCAGGAACTGTTAAACCTATCTCCTTGTAGTATTTTGCGGCGCCGGGATGAACTGGTACGGATATACCTTCAAGGGCGGTATCAAGGGTTACCATTTTGGCTTTTGCGTGTACTTTGTACAGATCCTCCACGTTTTCCCAGAAAGCCTTGGTGATCTTGTAAACTACATCCTCACTGAGGTCGGCATCGCATACCCACATGGCCTGGACTGCCACGGTGGTGGTGTCTTTATCCACGCCCTTGTATGTGCCTGCGGGGATGACGTTCCTTACGAAGAAAGGATATTCGGCATGGAGCTTTTCTATGGTCTCCTCATCAAAGGAAACCAAGGTGATGTCGTGCATGGTTGCAAGGTCCATTATTGCGGATGTGGGGAATCCGGCTACGACGAAACCTACGTCTATCTGGCCGTCTTTCATGCGCTGGGCAGTATTGTTAAAGTCCAAGAAATCGGTTTTCATATCGGAGAACTTAAAGCCGAGGGTCCTAAATATTAGCTGAACATCAGCCATGACACCGGAGCCTGGGGCACCGACAGAAACTCTCTTGCCGGGAAGGTCTTTTATGGTCTTTACTCCCGAATCCTTGAGGGCTACCACTTGTATGGTCTCAGGATAGAGAGTTGCTATGGCGCGTACGTTTTTGAAAGGTTTGTCGAACATCATTTTTCCGTGGTAGGCGAAATATGCTACATCGTTCTGAACCAAGGCCATCTCGATCTGGTGGGTTCCTATCAAGTTCAAGTTTGCCACCGAAGCGTTTCCTGTCTCTGCAGTCATTTGGACGTCAGAAAGGTTCCTGCTTACTATATCGGCTATTCCACCACCGACGGGGTAATAAGTACCACCTGTGCCGCCCGTTGCGAGGGACACGAATGTCTTGGCGTAAGCCCCACATGCCATAGCCATTACGAGGACCAATGCTAGTGCCACAACCTTTTTCATCATCAAGTCGCCTCCTTTGATATTTTAGTTCTAAAACTCCTCTTCTTTTGCTGTATTACTCTCTTTTACCTCCCCCCCTCACGTTGTCCATCAAGCTTGTCAATCTACCTGACTGTCAGTTTAAGTATAATTTTATGCAACACATGTTTCAAGCCCCATTTGGGTTCATGGCTTTCCAGTTTCTACGTGCAAAAGGATGCACCAAGGTCATAAGTTGTGTAAAATAGGTGAAGAATAAGTTCCCGGGGGGCTACGAAATGGATTGGAAAACACTAATAGGATTTAGCGAACCGTCGAAAGAATATGGGCTGGAGAATAGAGAAGAAGGAACAGGAGAAGGTTGCAGTAATCCTGAAATGGATTATGTTAAGCTCAGCGTGAAAATAGATCTCAAACAAAAGAGCCAGGTGGGAAGAGCTGCTCTTTTGCTTGCCCTTACCACCGACGCAGAAGAAGAACAGAACGTAAAAAAGCAGATAGTTGCAACCGGGTGGAGAGCCGTTGCCACAGAGGTAGGTGGTTTGGCGGGAGAATTGCCTCAGAAGATAACCAGAGCATTGGTGGGTGCCGCACTCAACGCTGGTGTCGTGGAGAAAAAATGCAACGAGATGCACGCACTGATGCATGCTGCAGTCGAGGCATTGAATGGATTCATAAGCATGAGCATGTTAGAGGCCAGCATAGGAGCGAAGATAGGCATCGTCAGAAACGATCAGTGGATAGCTGTTGCAGTGTTGGGAGATATGGCCTATCATGCAGTTGCTCACCACGAACGATGTGGGTTGGGGGTAATGCATTTGTGAGTCAGCCTCTTGTGCTTTGTGTTTAGGTGTGATACATTCACTACTTGTGGTGTAAAGTATGTGTTGGTGGAGGTGTTTTTGTTGAAAAAGGATATTCATCCAGAATACGGTCCCTGTCAGGTGGCTTGTGCTTGCGGTAACAGGTTTGAGACGAGGTCTACATTGAAGGAAATAAAGGTTGCTGTTTGCTCCTCGTGCCATCCTTTCTACACCGGCAAGAGGGGTGCGGTGGTCATCGAGGCAGGAAGGGTCGAGAAGTTTCAGCGCAAATATGCTGGGACCCGTTTTGGGAAGCCTGCACAGGAAACTGAAGAGAAAGAGCAGGGCTAAAGAGGGAGCGAAGCTCCCTCTTTAGAACATAAGTGGTTATGAGTTTATCTGTAGAGCTTTTAGCTTTCACCCCTGAGCCAGATAAGGTTGTGGCTGCATCTGCGAGGCTTTGTTATAGTGATGTGTCAGCGTGCAGTCTTAAGGAAGGTATGGACGAGCGAAAGAGCGAGAAGCTTCTTGAGCATTTGCTTAAATCGGGGCACATGTCTCCCTTTGAGCATGTTGCCTTCACTTTTGCTATGGATGGCCTAAGTAGAGTGTGCACCCATCAACTTGTAAGGCACAGACTGGCCAGTTACTCTCAACAAAGCCAAAGATACGTGCTGATGGGAAATCCACAGGTGGTAGTACCCCCCTCGATAGCAGAAGATGCTGCCTTGAGGGAAAGGTATATGGAGATGGTCCAAAAAAGTTTCGACACGTACAAGTTGCTTGTGGAGAGTGGAGTTCCAAAGGAGGATGCGAGATATATATTGCCTCATTCATGGGAGACTCGTATAGTGGTTACCATGAACGCCAGAGAACTTCACCACTTTTTCGGTCTGAGGCTTTGTAAACGAGCTCAATGGGAGATCCGTGAGGTCGCCAGGCGGATGTTGGCCTTGGCCAGGGAGAAAGCACCAATGATATTTAATATGGCAGGCCCAGCATGTGTTGTTTCTGGAAAATGTAAGGAGGCAACCTCGTGTGGTAATCCTTATACAACTGTAGAGGAAGTACTGGCGGATGTCCTTGATTTTTAGCTATATAACAAGATTCATTTACTTCTTTCTTTTTTCCTTGAATGCGGAGCATGAGGTTCCTGTGGGAGGACAGGCAGTACTCGAAGGAGTCCTCATGAAGGGACCTGCAAGGTGGGGGCTTGCGGTCCGAACTCCAAAGGGTGATATTTGGACTAAAACTTGGGCCAACAGGCCTTGGACAAGCAAAGGTTTGTGGAAATTGCCCATTTTAAGGGGTTTGGCCGTAATGGCAGAGATGCTATGTACCGGTGCCAAAGCCCTTTCTCTTTCCGCGGAGGTAGCCCTTCCAGAGGATGAATCTATAGGTAAAGGAGGGTTCATCCTTTCTGTCGTCATAGCGGTCGTGGCAGTAATAGCATTTTTTGTGGTCTTGCCTCTTTTGATGTCCGATTGGGTAGTAAATTTTTTGGGTGCCTCTGAAGGGGCAGGAAGGGTTATCGAGGGAATTGCGAGAGGAGCCATTTTTGTTGGTTATGTGGCGTTTATTGGAATGTGGAAAGATATTAGGCGTGTGTTCGCTTATCACGGGGCAGAGCACAAGACCATAAATGCCTATGAAAATGGGAGTGAGCTCACACCTCTGAATGTAAGTTGTTTTTCCAGGATTCATCCGAGATGTGGGACCTCCTTTCTCTTGGTTGTAGTAATAGTTAGTGTAGTGGTTTTTTCAGCGATACCTACTGAAGGGCTCGCCATGAGGATTGGCTCTAGGGTTCTACTGCTTCCTTTTGTTATAGGCATATCCTATGAGATAATAAGATGGTGTGGAAGAAAGGGAACATTAGGCAGGATTTTTATGTCTCCCACCCTTTGGCTGCAGTATCTTACGACGAGGGAACCAGACTTGGAACAATTGGAGGTCGCCATAACGGCGCTGAAGGTAGCTCTGGGGAGCGAAGAAGAAAGCTATAACCAAGAACCGGACGGTGATGTTGATGGACCTGTCGAAAAAACTTAAAGAAGTTGAGGAAACCTACAAGGAAATAGAGAAAAAACTAGCTGATCCTCAGTACATATCTGATCCAAAGGAGTTGCAGAAGCTTGCCAAGAAGCACGCAACCCTTGAGGAGATAGTCCAAACTTACAGACAGTACAAAGAGGTGGTCGATAGAATATCTGAAGCCAGATCGCTGCTTCATGCAAGCGATAAGGAGCTGGCAGAAATGGCCCAAGAAGAGCTCCGTGAGTTGGAACCCGAAGAAGAGAGGTTGACTGAGAGGTTAAAGGTCTTGCTCTTGCCTAAGGACCCCAATGACGATAAGAGCGTAATAATGGAGATAAGAGCTGGTGCAGGTGGAGACGAGGCTGCTCTTTTTGCCGGAGACCTGTACAGGATGTACACTCGCTTTGCTGAGCGAAAGGGATGGAACACTGAAATAATGACCATGCACGAAACAGGTATAGGGGGCTACAAGGAAGTGGTCTTCAGGATAGATGGGGTTGGTGCTTACAGTCAGCTCAAGTACGAAAGCGGAGTCCACAGAGTACAAAGAGTGCCTGTTACTGAATCCAGCGGTCGTATACATACATCGACAGCCACCGTGGCTGTACTACCAGAGGCAGAGGACGTGGATGTTGAGATTCGAGAAGAGGATTTGAAGATAGACACCTACAGGGCAAGCGGAGCTGGAGGACAACATGTCAACATGACTGACTCTGCGGTGCGTATTACCCACCTTCCTACAGGTATAGTTGTTACGTGCCAAGACGAACGGTCCCAGATAAAAAACAGAGCAAAAGCTATGAAGCTTTTGAGAGCCAAGCTATTAGATAACGAAATTCAAAAACAAACAGCTGAATTGGCTGCGGAAAGAAAAGGGCAGATTGGCACTGGGGATCGTTCTGAGAGGATTCGAACATACAATTTTCCACAGAACAGGGTAACCGATCATAGGATAGGCTTGACCTTGTACAAGCTGGATCAGATGCTGGATGGAGACCTGGACGAGATGATTTCAGCCCTTATAATAGCGGATCAGTCGGAGAAACTTAAGGCCTTGGAGAGTTAGATAATGAATCTGGGCGAGGCGAGATCAAAGGCTTTGGATGTGCTCTCGTCAATAGGTGTATCAAACCCCTTTCTGGAAGCAGATTTCATTCTGGAGTGGGTTATGGGTAAGGGAAAAAGCTTTATTCATAGCCATCCTGAATACTTGCTCAATGATAGGGAGGAAGAAAAGCTTAAGGAAATTCTGGACAGGAGATCCAACAGGGAGCCTTGGCAGTATATAGCAGGAGAGGCGGAGTTTTGGGGACTGCCGTTTAAAGTAGGACCGGGCTGTCTAGTACCCAGACCTGATACAGAGGTGCTGGTTGAGGCTGCATTGGAAGTGATTGACGAAGGGGTTTTTATTGATTGGGGAACAGGCAGTGGCTGTATAACTGCTGCATTGCTTTCAGAGAGGCCTACATGCAGGGGAATCGCTGTGGATTCCTCCGCTAGGGCATTATGGTATGCCTGGCAAAACTTTAAGAATCTAGATGTTTTGGATAGGGTACTTATTTGGCATTCCAGCGGGGGATGGGACCTGCCTAAATCATGTGAGAAAGTCGATTTAATAGTGAGCAATCCCCCTTATATACCCACCAATGAGATACCGGGCTTGATGCCGGAAGTACGGCTTTACGAGCCGCTAGAAGCTTTGGATGGCGGAAGTGATGGGCTTAAATTTTACAGATTTTTGTTCTCTGTTGCCGAAAAAATTCTTGGCCGTGGAGGCTACCTTGCCCTGGAGGTTGGTTCTTCGCTACAATGCGACCGATTGTCACTCCTTGGTGGCAAGCTGTTTCAATTAGTCGATGTTAAGAAAGACCTATCAGGAATGGATAGAGTCATGGTCTTTAAAAGAAGGCAAACGTAAACCCCATTGAGAAAGAAGAACGTTGCAAAAGGAGGAATAGCAATGGAAAAGAGAGAATTGGTCATCATAGGAGCTGGACCGGCCGGGCTTACTGCCGCAATCTATGGAAGAAGATCTGGACTTGATGTGTTGGTTTTGGAGAAGGGCGTCCCAGGAGGCCAGATAAACCTAACAGATGAAATAGAAAACTGGACGGGTGTAATCCATGCTTCCGGTCCAGAGTTGGCTGAATCCTTCAGAAAGCACGCTGAGCATTTTGGTCCAGAGTTCAGGGAGGCCGAGGTTCAGAAAATAGAGATCAAGGATGGATCCAAGTTGGTTGTAACCGATAATGGCACGATCGAAGCCGAGGCGATAATAGTCGCTACAGGAGCTAAATTCAAAAAACTAGGCGTACCTGGAGAGGAAGAGTTCACTGGTCGAGGCGTAAGTTATTGTGCCGTGTGTGATGGAGCCTTCTTCGAGGAACAGGAAGTTGCGGTGATAGGAGGAGGCAACACGGCAGTAGAGGAAGCTTTATATTTGACCCAGTTTGCATCCAAGGTTTACATAATTCACCGTAGAGACAGCTTCAGGGCCGATAAAGTTGCGGTAGAAAGAGCTATGACCAACGATAAGATAGAGGTCATTTGGAATACCGTGGTGAAGGAGATCGCAGGGGATGACATGGTGACTCACCTTGTGCTGCATAACGTTAAAACTCAAGAGGATTCAAAGTTGCCGGTCGCAGGTGTATTCGTCTTTGTCGGAATGGAGCCTAATTCCAAGTTTTTGGGAGACATGGTCGATGCGGCTCCTGGCGGTTGGATAAAGACCAATGAGAAAATGGAGACTTCTGTTGAGGGCATATTTGCGGCTGGTGACGTAAGGGATAAATACCTGAGACAAGTGATAACAGCTGCAGGTGATGGAGCAACTGCAGCGATGGCTGCTTACGCTTACATCGCGGAACAGCTGCACCTGAGGCAGAAAGTCTTTGAGCCTGAGCACGCGTTCATATTCCTCTATTCCAGCATCGATGAAGCTCAAATGAGCTTGGTATCTCAACTGGAAGAATTGACCTCTCACGTTAAGGATCTGGCTCTGATTGACGGATATAAGAACGCCCGTATGGTTGAGAAATTAGGTGTAAAGAGTATGCCTGTTTTACTTGAGCTTTCAAAAGGAAATATTCTCAGATCAGAAAAGATAGAAAGCCTTGAGGACGCAAGAAAGTTCATAGGGATCAACTAAAAGGCTATTATGGAGGCAGGGAAGGTGTCTGGCCCTGCCTCCACATTCGAACACTGGAAGGGGGGATGGTGATGATAATAACCGTCACGCTTAACCCAGCAGTTGATGAAGAGTATGTTGTTCCAGAATTTAGACCAGGTGGTTGGTTTAGAGCTAGTGAGACCAATAGGTCTGCGGGAGGCAAGGGAGTAAATGTGTCGTTGATACTTTCCCAGTTAGGTTATTCCTCTGCGGCAATGGGGTTCCTTGCTGGTTTCAACGGTGAGTTTATAAGGGATGAACTAAGGAAAAAACGCATAACTACCAATTTTGTCCATGTGAGGGGCGAAACCCGCACTAATGTGTACATAGTGGACGAAATTGGCCATGTGGAGACAGGAATAACCGAAAGCGGACCATACATTCCTGAAGGAGCTCTAGCAAGGTTTCTGAATAACTACGATAGAATGTTGACAAGAGCGAAGTTTGTTTACATAGGAGGCTCACTACCACCAGGGGCTCCTCAAGATATATATAGGGAACTAGTGGTCCGGGCAAAAAACAAGGGCATCGTCACCCTAGTTGATGCAGCTGGGCCTTCCTTGATGGAGGCTTTGGAAGTTGGGCCAAGCATAGCCAAGATAGATCGACGCTTTATAAACCAAATGGCTGGAATATCCCTTACTTCTTTGGACAGCCTTATATCGCTGGTTTCCAAAGTGCATGAATATGGAGTTGAATGGGCCACCACATCTTATCGAGCTTATGGGGAAGTTTTTTTTACTCCTAAAGGAGTATACCTTGCCGAGTTCGGCAGAAAAGGCCTTGTGTCCATGTTTGGTGCAGGCGAAGCCCTGATGGCAGGATTGATTGTAGGTTTCATAGAGGGTATGGATGTAGAGGATGTTATTCGATTCTCCATGGCTTGCGCATGGGAAGATGCACTTCATATAGAAAAAGGGGTTTCTAGCAGGGAAAAAGTGGAAGATTTAATGAAGGAAGTGACGTTGGAAAAGATTTCATGATGTTCTCCAAAGGTGTATTTTCTGATAATAAAGAAAGAAAGTTTATGGTTTTCGTCTGTACAGGAAACACCTGTCGCAGTCCAATGGCCGAGGGAATAGCGAACTATCTCTTCCAGAAAGAGGGCCTTGCTGGGAGATGGTATGCCTTATCGGCTGGTACTGCAGTGTACGGGAGATATCCAGCTGCTTCCTGCGCTATAGAGGTAATGAGGGAGTTTGGGGTTGATATCTCAGCCCACAGGACGAAAAGCGTTAGGGAGTTGCCTTTGTTTGATGACGCCGTTTTCGTAGGTATGACTGGGGCTCATGTTCAGGCGGTCATAGCAGAAGGTGTGTGCCATAAAAGCAACGCTATAAGGTTGTTTGATCTGTACTTGAAATGTGGAGGGAGCAAGGAAAGCGCCTCTTCCATGTTCTTATGTGATAATGGGGACGTTCCTGATCCTGTCGGAAGCAGTTATAAAATCTATCTTGACACTGCAATGACCATAAGGAAATTACTCCTACCAGTAATTGAGACAATACGGCAATCCCACGGTAATCTACCTCTTTCCACCTTCGTATAAAGTGTTTCAATGAACAACTTGATGAATTAGAATTAGTAAAAGTGGTTTTCTATATTTCTTGGAGGTCATGATAATTTTGGGCAAATTGATTGGTAGGGCCGTTTTTGCATTGGCCGTTTTGATCTTGACAGGGTTTGTTTTGAGTGGCTCGTCTTTTGCTCATTCGGATGACGAGGATAAGTTGGGCGAGAAAGTAGCAAAGGAAGTTGAACAGCGTTGGGAGGTAGTGACTGACCCTTATAAGGTTGCCCTTGCGGAGATGGTCCTTGATAAATGTGCGCCCTTTGCGGAAAGAAAACTGAATTACAGGATAAAGGTGATAGAAGAAAAGTCCCCTAACGCCTTTGCCATTCCGGGAGGCAGGATTTACATCACCACAGGCATGCTGGATTTCGCCAGAAGCGACGATGAACTTGCTGCAGTCATTGCTCATGAGATCGTCCATTCGGACAAAAACCATATACTCCGCCAAGCGTCCAGGAACCAAAAGTTGACCATTGGGGCCCTTTTGGTGGCTGTGGCCTCCAAAGGTCAGGGGGCAGTGATGCTTTTGGCTAATCTTGCGCAGGTTGCCATAATGAACGCTTACAGCAGGGATTTCGAGAGGGAAGCGGACCTAGGGGCCCTTCACATATTACAAGAGGCAGGTTATGAACCCTCTGCTGCTGTAACCGTTCTTGAACGTTTGAAGATGGAGCAACTGAAACGACCGTACGTGGACCCTGGTATTTTCATGGACCACCCTAAAACGGAAGAGAGGATAGATTACATCCTTAAGGCCATGGAAAAAGAGGGGTTACAGGTAAACAGAAAAATTCCATTGGGTTTGCTCAGAACCAAGGTTGTGGAGGTAGCGGAGCGTTATAATCTTTTGGTAGATGATCTGGTGGTGTGTTGGGGGCCCAAGGTGCCCGAGGTATTTGAAATCCTTGAACGCTTAGCCCATGTTATCGATGAAAACCTAAAGCTCGAGACTGCGCCTTACGATATTGCCATAATGGAGACCAAGGAAGGGAAAGCCTTGAGAATCGGTAGAGCCATAGCGCTATATAACAAGGACATGAGAGAAGGTATGCCCTCTCTTGAAGAAATAAGGAAGAGACTTGTGTTAGCCTTGGAGAATGCCAAGAAGCAACATCCCACAGCAAATTATTTTAGATAAGGGGGCCAGGCCGATGTCCCATATTACGTTATATCGTAAATACAGACCAAAGAGTTTCTCTCAGGTAGTAGGGCAGAACGCTGTTGTACAGGTAGTGAAAAACAAGATACTTTCTGGTAAGGTGCCCCATGCTTTCCTTTTTTCTGGTCCAAGAGGAAGCGGGAAGACTACTGTCGCAAGGCTCTTGGCCAAGGCCCTGAATTGCTCTAACCTATCCAATGAAGGGGAACCCTGTGGAGAGTGTAGCAGTTGTAAGGCCATAACCGAAGGCAGCAGTCTTGATGTAATAGAGATAGACGGTGCCTCTCATAGGGGGATAGATAATATAAGGGAGCTTAAAGAACACGTATCCCTTGCTCCCTTTTCTTCCCCATATAAGGTATACATAATAGATGAAGTTCACATGGTAACCACTGATGGATTCAATGCCCTCCTTAAAACCTTAGAGGAACCTCCATCTTATGTGGTGTTCGTTTTAGCCACTACGGAGCCCAAAAAGGTCCCGGTGACCATAAGATCAAGATGTCAGCATGTGCCATTCCATAGAATCAAAAGCGGTGACATTGTAAACTGCCTTAAAAATGTGCTTTTGCTTGAAGGTTGCGATGCTGATGACGATGCTCTGTGGGAAATAGCAAGGGAAGCCGATGGCTCCTTGCGCGATGCCTTGTCGATCCTGGAGCAGGCTTTAGCTTTTGCGGGAGAGGATAAGGTTTTGAGACTTGATGCAGTAAATTCCATGTTGGGTGGCGGCAGTCGCAAAGATATGGAAAGACTTATGGTTAAATTGCGCACTGACAAAAAAGAGGCGTTTTATTTTCTACAGCAACTTTTAAGTGCAGGACTTACGAGCAAGAGGCTTTTTGAGGGCCTTTACGAGCTGGCAAGAGATCTATGGGTTTTGGGGAAATGGGGCTCAAACTGTGAGGATGCTTTACCTATATCACAAGAGGAAAAAGATTTTCTCAAGGAAGAAATGGTCTTTTGGGAAACATCAGATCTTTGGAACATAATGAAATTCTGTGTTGACAACATCGCTAGAGCGAACCTAGGGGTCAGAAGCGATGTCGCTGCCAGCTTGGTGTTAGGTTTCTTCGAAGAGTTGAAGCCTGCGCAAACCCCGCGAGAGGCGGTTCCAAAAAGTCGAGAAGAAACCAAGCCGGAAGAGTCGAAACCTGTAAATGCTAAAAGAGAAGATAATCTTTCCCCGAAGGCAGGTTGGGAAGGGTTCCACGAATGTTTCTATCCCGATGACATAATGATCTATTGTGCGTTGGCATCTGCTGAACCTGCATTTGGAGAGGGAAAGGTTGAAATCCAATTTTCTCTGGATCATAGATTGGCCTTTGAACTGTTGAAAATTCCTAGGAATCTCAGGAAACTGAGGGATGGAGCCAAGAAGCTGTGGGAAGGGAAAAAAGTTTTGCTGCGCCTTGGGGATTGTTCCATTGACCTGGATGAAACAGACTTGCCTCAGGGTGACTACGACCCAACTCCCAATATTGCGGAGGTCGTCTCAGAGCCAGGTCAGGGACACAGAAACGAGGACACAGCAAGCAAAACGAGAGAAAAAGTAGACCCTCCTTACGTAAAAAAACGAGACACAGAGCCTAAGAATGGAAATGGATTAAAAGATACAAACTTACGGAAGCTTATGCAGCTTATAAATGGAGAGATCTTATTGATCAGAGAGGAAGACTCGATGGAAGCCAGCCAGGAAAGCGAGGAAGAGGTAGAAAATGAATAATCCCTTTGTTCACCTTCATGTCCACAGCGAATATAGCTTACTGGATGGAGCTATTAGGTGTGACAGGCTTGCCAATAGAGTCAGAGAGTGGCAGGTCCCCGCGGTTGCTTTGACCGATCATGGAGCCATGTATGGCGTAATTGAGTTCTACGGACAATGTATGTCCAAGGGGGTAAAGCCGATAATAGGGTGCGAGGTCTATGTGGATCCCAGAGGGCATACCCTGAAAGATAGACAAGGTAAGAATTACCACCTTCTGCTACTTGCCGAGACGCAAGAAGGGTATCAAAATCTTGTGAAGTTGGTTTCAATAGCTAATACTGATGGCTTTTACTACAAGCCGAGGGTCGATCATGATCTGCTCGCCCGTTACAGCAAAGGTTTAATTGCCTCGTCTGCGTGCCTTTCTGGGGAGATTCCCTCCCTCATCTTAGAGGGCAACATTGAGGAGGCCCAATCGAGGGCTTCTCTTTATCGGGACATATTTGGAAAGGACAATTTTTTCCTGGAGGTAATGTATAACGAGGTTTCAGATCAGGCGTTGGTCAACAAAAGGTTGGTCGAAATGTCCAAAAAGATGGATATACCGCTCATAGCGACCAACGATGCCCACTATCTAGATAAAAGCGATGCGTCTTGGCACGATGTCCTTCTTTGTGTGCAGACCAATGCAACTATAAATGCCCCCAACAGGTATCGGTTTGGTTCAAATGATTTTTACTTGCGCTCTCCCGAGGAGATGTGGGCCATATTCGGAAAGGAACTGCCAGAAGCCCTCACAAACACCGTAAATATAGCGGAAAGGTGCGACGTTAAAATAGAGTTTTCTGGTTACCATTTGCCGGAGGTCAGGCTAATGGAGGGTGAGACCTTAGAGCAGGCTCTGAGGCGCAGAGCTGTAGAGGGGCTTGCAGCGAGGTTCCATGGACAGACTCCTCCAGAAGAATATACTAAGCGCCTGGAGTATGAGTTAGCCGTTATAGAGGAGATGGGGTTTGCCGGTTACTTCCTGATAGTGGCCGACATAATACAGGAGGCCAAGGCAAAGGGCATTCCAGTGGGGCCAGGAAGGGGTTCCGCTGCGGGTTCCTTGGTTGCCTATGCCCTTAAGATTACAGAGATAGATCCCTTACGCTACAATCTGCTCTTTGAGCGATTCTTGAACCCTGAAAGGATAAGCATGCCGGATATAGACACAGATATCTCTGACAAGCGCAGGGAAGAGGTCCTCGCTCAGATAGTGGCAAAGTATGGGAGAGAAAAAGTGGCCCAGATAATCACTTTTGATCGTATGAAGAGCAAAGCAGCAATAAGAGATGTGGGAAGGGCTTTGGACATGCCATACGCGGAAGTAGATAAGGTGGCCAAATTGGTGCCTCCAGGAGCTTCGTCTATAGAAGAGGCCATGGAGCAGAGCCCAGAATTGAAGGAGATTCACAAAAATGATCCCGCTGTGAGGAGATTGCTTGACTACGCTTCGAGTATAGAGGGTCTTGCCAGACATTGTTCTCAACATGCTGCAGGTGTGGTTATAGCACCCAAAGCCATAACTGATTACGTACCAGTGAGAAAGATAGGAGAAGACCAGGTAGTGACCCAGTTTGCGATGGAGCATGTAGAAAAATTGGGTCTAGTCAAAATGGACTTTTTGGGGTTGAGGACCCTTTCAGTTATAGAGGAGACTTTGAAAAACATTAGGAATAATGGAAAGGTGCCACCGGATATAAACAATTTACCATTGGACGACGAAGCTACGTACCAATTATTGTCGGATGGGGACACGTTAGGAGTGTTCCAATTAGAATCTTCTGGAATGAGACAGTTGTTAAGAAAGCTGAAACCAGACTGTTTCGAGGACCTTATAGCTGTTTTGGCTTTGTATAGGCCCGGACCATTGGGCAGTGGCATGGTGGATCAGTATATAGAGTGCAAACACGGACGTCAGGAACCTTCTTACCTTCACCCACTTTTGGAAGACGTGTTGAAGGAGACCCATGGTGTAATTTTGTATCAAGAACAGGTAATGCAATGTGCATCCATACTGGCAGGTTATAGTCTTGGGCAAGCAGATCTTCTCAGACGAGCCATGGGTAAGAAAAAAGTGGACGTCATGGCGAAAGAAAGGGAGAATTTCCTCAAGGGATGTGCTGAGAGAGGAATTGAAGAAAAAAAGGCCGAACAAATTTTCGATATCATCCAGGAGTTTGCTGGCTACGGGTTCAATAAATCTCACAGCACCGCTTATGCTATGATAAGTTACCAGACGGCCTATCTAAAGGCTCATTTCCCCGTGGAGTTCATGGCAGCGTTTCTCTCCAGCCATGTTCACTCCAAACTTGATATATTGGCTAAACACGTGAGGGCGGTGAGGGATTCAGGTATTCACGTCTCTCCTCCTGACATAAACAGGTCCCATGACTCATTTACGGCCAATGGAGATGAGATACTTTTTGGTCTTGGAGCGGTTTCCAAGGTAGGAGACGCAGCTGTAGATGCTATTTTGAGAGCGAGAAGCGAAGGTCCCTTCAAGTCCTTCTGGGACTTTTTAAACAGAGTGGACTTAAGGGTAGTGAGCAAGGGTGTGATAGAGAACCTCATCAAAGCAGGAGCCTTCGACAGCATTTCAAAGAACAGAAAACAGCTGTTGGAAGCGTTACCTGCATTTGTTGAAATGGTGCAGAAAAGATCGTCAGACGGAAGGCAGCGTTCCTTGTTGGATCTAGTGAGTGATGAGCAGCCTGACGAAGAACCCGAGCTACCTGATGTGGAGGATTTGGATTTTCATTCTCGATTGGAACTGGAGAAAGAGGCGACAGGGCTTTATATTTCGGGCCATCCCTGCGACCAACACAAAAGTGAGTACTGGAAATACGTCACTTGTTCCATTGGAGAGCTTCCTTTCTGGAAGTCAGAAAGAATTAAGCCTGTGGTGGCAGGTATAGTGGTGGAAGTGCAGGAAAAATACACGCGCAAAGGGGATAAAATGGCCTTTATAGAGTTGGAGGACAATGACAGCAAAATAGAAGTGGTATGTTTTCCTGGAGTATGGAATAACCTAGAAAGAAAGCCCTCAAAGGGGGAAGTCTATTTGGTCAATGGTTCGATCCAGGTTAAAGAAGGGCTTTCTTTGATAGCAGATTCGCTGATTCCCATGGAGGAGGCTGCAGAAAAGTTATGTCCTTGGGTTAGGATAAAGCTTTTCGCAGAGCTTGTAGACGAAAAGTCCCTTCTTGACCTTTGTAAGGAGTTGAAAGGTTGTCCTGGAGATGCCAAAGTTATCGTAGAATACCTGTGTGACGGCAAGAAAGTGCTGTTAACGTCATGCTCTCTGAAGGTCGATGCTCTTTTAGAGAAGAGTAGCATAGTCGATAAACTTAATAGTGACGCAATACAGCTTTGTGTTTAATGTTTATAAAATAGCGGAATGTCATTATAATTATACTTGTTGAAAGTTTTATAAGAGCTGAGTTTACACTGGAAGGAGAGGGAAGCATGAAAGATAACGAATATCCATCAGTAATGGCAGATTTTATAGTAGTCAAAGCCTTGGAGAACGGTGTCTCCGTTATAGGTTTGACTAGAGGTGAGGAGACACGATTCTCCCATTCAGAGAAACTGGATGAAGGAGAGGTGTGGATTTCCCAGTTTACCGAGTTTACATCCGCTATAAAGGTAAGAGGTAAGGCAGAGATATTGACGGCTCATGGAATGATTAAGAGTGGTAAAGATGAAAAAGAGAGTTAAGATAGTTTGTACCCTTGGTCCATCTTGCTCAAAATATGATGTTTTAAGGAATATGGTTCAGGCGGGCATGAACGTTGCCCGCCTGAATTTTAGCCATGGTGACTACGAAAGCCATGGTAGGCTTTTGGATAACGCAAGAAGGGCAGAAAAAGACTTGGGGATGCCCATTCCTATCATGATAGACACTAAGGGACCAGAAATAAGGACTGGAACATTGGCCGGACACGTACCTGTAGTTTTGAAAGGCGGTGATTTTCTAGTAATCACCACAAGACCGACCGAGGGGAACAAGGAAAAAATCTACGTGGACTATCCAGGTTTTGTAAGAGAAGTCGCTCCCGGAAGAACTATTTTTATTGACGATGGAAGGATCAGCCTCAAAGTGGAGAAAATATTATCTGAAGAAGAAACCTTATGCAAGGTCGTGGTTGGTGGAGAGTTGGGCGAGAATAAGGGGGTTTCGGTTCCGGGAGCTTTGAACAACTTGCCTATTCTTACGAAGAAAGACATCAATGACATAAAGTGGGCTATTTCAAGGGGAGCAGACTACCTTGCCCTTTCTTTCGTCCGAACTAGGGAAGACGTCTTGAAGGCGCGAAAGCTCTTAGAGGACCTTGATGGTGATCTCCAGATCATATCTAAGATAGAGACAATGCAGGCTGTGAGGAACCTGGAAGAAATTATAGAGGTCTCTGATGGAGTAATGGTTGCCCGTGGAGATTTGGGAGTCGAGATCCCCTTGGAGGAAGTTCCAATGCAGCAGAAAAGGATCATAGATTTATGTAGATTTGTTGGGAAACCTGTAATTGTGGCTACCCAGATGCTGGATTCCATGATAAGAAATCCCAGGGCAACCAGGGCTGAGTGCAGTGATGTGGCTAACGCTGTGCTTGACGGAGCAGATGCCCTTATGCTTTCAGGTGAGACAGCGCAAGGTAAATATCCTGTAGAAGCAGTTCAAACGATGGCTAAAATAATAGAGAGAACGGAAAAGGATCCCCTCTTTTGGTCCATTACTTCCAACAAGGGCTATGAAAATATAAAGCGCATATCTGACGCTGTAGGAAACGCAGCAGTGATGATAGCAAAGAGAATGGATGCCCATGGTATTTTGTGCATGACCCAAAGTGGAAGTACTGCCCAGATAATCAGTAAGTACAGGCCTAAATCTAAAATAATAGGTGCTACCCCTTCTGAAAAGATTTACAGAAAGCTGGGGCTTGTATGGGGAGTGCACCCCCTTAAGGTCAGCAAGGAAGAGAACCTGGAAAATGCTATAACTGCAGGGATCGAAAGGGCCTTGGAAGAAGGAATGTTGAATGAGGGAGACTTGGTAGTGGTTACTGCAGGAGTGCCGGTTGGCATATCTGGTACCACCAATATCATTGAGGTGGTTTCTGTGGGACAGATATTACTAAAGGGTATGTCGATAATGAAGAAAGTGGCCTGCGGGAAGGTGGTTACGGCACTTGATGGGGCAGAGGCTGCAATGAAGATTTCCTATGGAGACATATTGGTATGTAGGCAAACCGATAAGGGGTTCGTCGAAGCGGCCAAGAAAGCGTCTGCAATAATAGCGGAAGAGGGAGGGCTTACCAGCCATGCAGCCATTTTATCACTGGAGCTGAGGATTCCTTGTATTGTGAGTGCCAAATCAGCCATGACGGTCCTGGAGGATGGTATGATAGTTACAGTTGATGGTAATAGAGGGATAGTATATAGGGGTAGGGTCCATTTGGAATCGAAAGGCAATAAATCGGATGAATCAGGGGAGAATGTTGCTGGAAGATAAAGAAACATTGGTGATAGTAGAGTGGTTGGCCCAGAAAAATCTTAATAAAAGAAACCACAGCGGGGTATGGATTAAAAGCGAAGTTAACGTTGATAATGTGGTTTCATGGGCCAGCTTGCCTAATACTGGGAGGAGGCAAAGTGCTGTTATAATCCCATATGTAAAAGGTTTAAAAGGGAAAGATGCGTTGCTTCTGATAGAGAAGAGCAAAAAACTGAGGCACCACGCTGGTCAAATGGCGTTCCCTGGAGGTGCCCGAGAGGACAAGGACGTAACTCCCCTGGATACTGCTTTGAGAGAGTTACATGAAGAGGTTGGCATTTCTCCCGAAAGGGTAGAAGTGGTGGAGGCGTTACCGAAGGAATATGTGTATAGCAGTGATTTCGTGATTTATCCATATCTTGCTTATATAGACGGAGAGGATTTGTTTGGTTCCATAACGTTGGATGAAGAGGAACTGGCTGCTGCAGTACTGGTCGACATTAAAAGGTTGCCTGTGCCTCCCAAGTTTCGCTGGAAGAGAACTCTCCAAGGAGTGATAGTTTATCCTGAATTCTATTTGAGTCCAGAAAGAACGGTGTGGGGTGCTACAGCACGAATGTTGTGGCGGTTTTTGAGACGATATTATTATGAACGCAGGTGAGCCATGTCTTTAATAGGAGCCCATATGTCCATAGCGGGCGGTCTGTGGAAAGCCATAGAAAGAGGAGAACTGTTGGGTTGTGAAGCAATCCAGATCTTTACCAAGAACCAGCTGCAATGGTATTCGTCCCCCTTGCCCCAACACATTGCAGAAAGGTTTCTGTTGGTCTGGAGTCGTAGCCATATCCGCAAGGTAGTGGCTCATGCTTCTTATTTGATTAATTTGGCTGGGGACGAGGGAGTAAGAAGGAAGAGTATAGAGTCCTTGGTTCAGGAGGTAAAAAGGTGTGATCAACTTGGAATTGACGAGTTGGTTTTACACCCTGGATCCCACAGGGGAAAAGGGGTAGAAGAAGGGCTCAGATTGCTTTCTGAAGCTTTGCGTGATGTGCTTGTCAGGACTGAGGAGACCAGGGTTAGGATTCTTCTTGAAACCATGGCAGGAACTGGAGATGGTTTAGGTTCCACTCTTGAGGAGCTGGAATGGGTTTTGAATTTCATGGATAGGGATCCCAGACTTGGTGTGTGCGTCGACACTTGTCATGTTTTTGCTTCTGGTTATGAGTTGCGCACGGCCTTTGCGTATGAGAAGCTTGTGCAGAAGTTGGAGAAGATGTTCGGACTGGAAAGGATAGGATGTTGGCATCTTAATGACAGCAAGGAAGGACGAGGAAGCAAAAAGGACAGGCACCACCATATTGGAGAGGGTGAAATAGGAGAGCAAGTTTTCGCCAGGATAGTAAGCGACCCTAGATGGGAAGATGTGCCCTGTATCTTGGAAACGCCGAAAGAAAATGGATCAGATGTACGGAATCTGACCTTGTTGAGGAAGATGAGAGGCTCTTAATTCGCTAAGGAAGTGGAGGGGGGAATATGTTTAGCTTCCCAGAACTTGTAATCCGTCTTGATAAGATAAGAGAGAACGCAAAGAAAGTGGCAGGGGTGTGCTCCGAAAGAGGCATAGCTGTTTGGGGAGTGACAAAGGGGCTTTCTGGCAACGTGGAAGTGGCAAAAGCTATGTTGGAGGGCGGGTGCACCGGAATTGCGGACAGCCGCATGAAAAATATAGTTGAAATGAAGGAATCCGGCATCAATGGCCCCTTTATGCTTTTGCGGTTACCGATGTTAAGTGAACTAGATCTAGTCGCAAGATATGTGGATATAACGTTGATTTCAATGAAGGAGACCATATTCCTTTTGGAGGAAGCCTGCAAGAAGGCGAAGAGAAAATGTGAAGCCATAGTCATGGTGGACGTAGGAGATTTAAGGGAAGGCATTTGGCCCGATGAGGCCGAAGATATAGGAATGGCTTTTAGGGAATGCGAATTCCTCAAGTTTGCGGGCGTGGGGACCAATCTGGGCTGTCTTTCGGGGGTCATACCGACCAGGGAGAATTTGTCGATGCTCGTGGAAACGGGAAAGAAGATAGCTGATGTGGCTGGAAGCTCCCTTAAGTATGTTTCAGGGGGAGGGACATCTTCCCTGAAGTTGGTTGAGGATGGCCTTATGCCTTCAGAGGTGAACCAACTTAGGATAGGTGAGGCCATACTTTTGGGCACAGATGTAACTAGAAACAGAGAGATTCCCTATCTTTCCAACGATGCAATAGAGGTGCGCGCTGAAATAATCGAGTGTAGGAGAAAACCAACTAAACCTATAGGAGAGATAGGAGCAGACGCATTTGGGAACGTTCCTCATTTCGAAGACAAGGGTATAAGGTTACGAGCTATTGCGGCCATAGGAAGGCAAGATATAAGATTAGAAGGGCTGACTGTTTTAGATTCGGGGTTGGAGATAATAGGTGCGTCAAGTGATCACCTTACCATGGATGCAGAAGGCGCCAAGCACAGGCTTAAAGTGGGAGATATAGTGCGCTTTAGACCTGATTACGGGGCAATGCTGGCAGCCTCCACATCTCGTTACGTAAGAGTTAGAATTGTCTAGGATGTTTGGATAGAAACAGAGAGAAAATATAGTCGAGGTACAACATGTTTTTTGATATGATTCATTGGCGTGATTTCCTGGATATAGCCATAATAGCCTTTATTTTCTACAGGGCACTACTGCTCCTTGTGGACACCAGGGCCATGCAGCTGGTGAAGGGGCTTATAGTGTTGGGGCTGATAGCGGCTTTAGCCAGGTTAGTGCATCTTGAGGCACTCTCTTGGGTGCTAGGCAGGTTGTTCGGGGTAATCGTAATAGCCATTCCCATTGTGTTCCAGCCGGAATTGAGGCGCATGCTGGAGGAGTTGGGGAGAGGTAACATCCTTAGGAGAAAACAGGCAGAGGAAAGGGCAGGCCAGCTGACGGACGAGGTTACCCGCGCTTTGGAGTATTTAAGGAGTCAGAAAATAGGTGCGATCTTGGTTTTTCAAAGAGATACGGGACTAAAAGATTTTTGGAGGTCCGCCGTTAAGCTAAACGGCGAAATTTCGGAGGATTTGATTGTAACCATATTTTGGCCTGGTACACCGCTTCATGATGGGGCAGTCATTCTGGACAGGGAAAAGATCATTGCCGCTGCTTGTTATTTGCCTTTGACCGAAAACAGCAACCTCTCTAGATGGATAGGGACAAGGCATAGAGCAGCATTGGGCATAACGGAAGTATCTGATGCCATGGCTCTTGTAGTATCAGAAGAAAGAGGAGAAGTTGCCCTTGCAATAAACGGGCATTTATCTAGGAGACTAAGGGAAGATCAGATCCGGAGGTTGCTCCTTCACTACTTTTCCGCCATGCCGAGGCGGTCTAGTCCTTGGTGGGAAACTCTCAAAAAAGAACTGAGAAACCTATGGCCTGCAAAGGAAAGCGACAGGAAGGAAAAGGAAAATGCTAAAGGAAATTGATCGCTTACTTTCATCCAGAACGTTCCTGAAGGTGATTTCTCTGTTAATGGCCATCGCCATTTGGTATTATGTGGCCTCCGACAGGACATCGGAGACTGTACGAACCTTTTCTTTCCCAATAGAATACCTTAATGCTCCGGCGGAATATGCCATTAATAGCAACATCAGAAGCGTTGAGGTTCAGGTTGCTGCAAGTAGAGAGCTCTTCCTTGGCGAGAGTTGGTCTGGGATAGCATGCCAAGCGGACCTAAAGGGATTAGGACCTGGTAAGCATATTGTACCCGTGAAGGTTATATTACCTTCTGGATTTAAATTGATAAACATTTCTCCAGTGTCCATTGAGGTAAATATAATTAAGACACAAAGCAAGGATGTGCCTGTGAGGTTGAAGCTCTTGGGTGAACTCCCTCCGGAGTACACCCTGGAAGAAGTTGAAATGGAGCCTGAGAAAATAACTATAAAGGGACCGGAGGACATAATTAATAGCATATCTGAGGCATATGTGGAAGCAAGCTTTGAAATGCTTAAGGACAGGAACACTTTGGTTTTGCCTGTCAGGGTCAAAAGCGCTACTGAGGGATCATCGGAACTTCTTATGGAGCCACCCAAGGTCAAGGTAAACTATGTGCTTACAAAGGGAACTCCTAAGAAGACGGTGCCAATTTCTGTAAATATAGAGGGGAAACTAGATCAGGATTATGATATAAAGAGCATTACCGTTGAGCCTGGCACCGGCGTTGTGGAAGGCTCAATGGATGCTATTAGGGCAATAAGAGAGATAGTGGTGCCGGTCAACGTCGAAGGACTCAAAAAGACTACTAGTCTGAACGTGCCCTTGCCTGAAAATTACAGGGGAGCAAGAATCAAGTTCCCGAACACGATAACCGTTAACTTGGCGATAGAGCCCAAGGTGGTCAGGCGTACTTACGATAACGTTCTCATAGTGATCAAAGGCAAAAGTATTTATCCTTCATGGGGAGTAAAGCCGGAAATTGCTTCGGTTACAGTAGAAGGGCTTCCCTCCGTTGTAGAGAACGAACATGAATTACCAGTGGAGCTTTACGTGGATGTCACCAATTTGGTATCCACCGAACTCAGAGTGCCATTACAATACAAGGTTCTAAAACCGCAAGTTAAAGTAATTTCCTTAGAACCTTCCACAGTCACTGTGTTTGCTAACATGGAGTGAAATAAGTTCCGAAGAGGTGAATGATGTGGATAAGAAACATAGCATAAGGTGCCTTTTTGGCACCGATGGAGTGAGAGATGTTGCAAATCGCGGCTTTATGACCCCTGAAATGGTTTTGAGGCTAGGAAGAGCCTATGTCCTATACCTAATAGAAAAAAAGGGAAATTCTAAGCCTACTATTGTGGTGGGAAGGGATCCTAGGCACTCAGGCAAGATGCTTGAGTCGGCCCTTATATCCGGAATGGTGTCGGCAGGGGCAAACGTCATAACGCTGGGTATAATACCTACTCCCGGAGTAAGTTACATGGTTAAAAAGCTGGGAGCAAGTGGAGGGGCGGTGGTGAGTGCTTCCCACAACCCTCCAGAATATAATGGGGTCAAATTTTTGGATGAAGAAGGATGTAAGCTTCTTGATGAGTCCGAGGCAGAAGTGGAAGAATACATAGGTGACAGCCTCAACGATGATTGGAGGCCCACAGGTGCTTCAATAGGTACGATTGAAGAAATCTCCGATGCATGGCTGGAATATGCTAAATGGATGGTGAGCCTTTTTGAAAGTTCTGCTTTCGAAGGGCGGAAATTGCTAGTGGATTGTGCCAACGGAGCGGCGGCAGAGCCTGCAAAGGCGGTTTTTAACAGCATGGGTTGCGAAGTTGATTTCTTGGGGATAAGCCAAGATGGGTTGAGCATAAATGAGCGTTCAGGTGTCATGCACTTGCGCAACTTGGCAGAAAAGGTTACAGAAGGTGGTTATGACTTTGGAATAGCCTACGATGGTGACGCGGATAGAACGTTGATAGTGGACTCGAAGGGGCGTACGATAGATGGAGACATCATGTTATGGGTCCTTGCCAGGTGGCTCAAAAAGTCTCATGCTCTCGGTGCAGGAGTTGTAGCGACTGTGATGAGCAACATGGCCCTTGAGGAACACCTGAAAGGGGAGGATATATCCGTTTATCGCTCCAACGTAGGTGACAGGTATGTAATGGAGACGATGAACAAATACGGCTCCCTTTTGGGAGGAGAACAGTCTGGCCATGTAATCATAAAAAAGTTCGCTTCAACAGGGGATGGACTTCTCACTTCCCTGGCATTTGTTAACGCGTGTTTTCTTTTGGGCGAGGAGATATCTTCTCTTGTCGATAGGTTCCATCGCTATCCTCAATTATTGAGAAACGTCCCATCCGAGAAAAAAGAAAAGATTATGGAAGATCCGGAGTTGTGGGAAACCATAAGACAAATAGAGGAAGAAATGAAAGGAATCGGTAGAGTCCTTGTGCGCCCATCTGGCACAGAGCCTCTGGTGAGGGTTTTAGTGGAGGCAAAGGATAATTCTGTGTTGGAATTGTATGCTAAGAGAGTAATTGATGCCATCCTGAAAAGTTCGGCGAAAGCTTGAAGGAGGATCACCATGGAGAAAGAAGAGGTTTCTGTTAAGACTTGCCTTTTTCCTGTGGCGGGTTTGGGTACCAGGTTTCTTCCTGCTACCAAGGAGATCCCTAAGGAGATGCTACCAGTTTTAGACAAACCTGTAATAGCGTACGGTGTGGAGGAGGCAGTTTCATCAGGCTGCAAGAAGATGATTTTTGTCACGTCAAAGGGGAAAAATTCGATCTTGGATTATTTTGATCGAAACCTTGAATTGGAAAGAGAACTCGAGAGAAGAGGGAAAAAAGATCTGGTGGAAGAGATAAAACGTATTTCGGAGGGGATCGAATGCGCTTCGGTGCGTCAAAGCCAACCGTTAGGCTTGGGACACGCAGTCCTGATGGGCGAACCCTTTTGTGATGAACCCTTTTTTGGAGTCATACTGCCCGATGACATCATGGTCTCCTCTGAAGGATCCCGACCAGTTTTGAGACAGCTTGTCGATGTATGTGAGGTGCGAAAGGCTTCCGTCGTGGCTTTGATGGAGGTTCCACCTTCGGAAACTAACAGGTACGGTATAGTAGAGATTGATCAAACCATTGGGGATGGCCTTTTCTCAATAAAGGGAATGGTAGAAAAACCGTCCCCAGAGGAAGCTCCTAGCAACTTTGCCATAATGGGGCGATACGTCCTTTCTTCGAGGATATTTGAGCATATTAGAAAATGCGCTCCTGGCGCAGGAGGAGAATATCAACTTACTGATGCCATAAGATCCCTCCTGGAAGAGGAGCCTGTTTACGGTCTTGTTTTTTCTGGCAAACGGTACGATTGTGGCACCAAGGAAGCTTGGCTTAGAACCAACGTTGCTTTGGCCTTGAGGGATGAAGCATTGAGGTCCATAGTATTGGAGGAGGTGAAAAAAGTAGAGGAAAATTGTAAGTGAGATTTAAGCAAGGTAAATTGAAGTTGGGATGAGTTTTAAGCGCCTGGACTGGTATAGGCCAGTTGACGAGGGCTGGGATTTTCGAGGATTCGGCGGGTGTCCCAGGGGTTGAGGAGATCAGCCCAGAAAGCCGTTTTACAAAACCACGGAGTGATCTGTGGGACAAAAAAAGCGGCAATCTCCTTTTTTGAGTCAACCTGGAAGGAGTGACTTAAGCATAGATGTGTGGAATTGTTGGATATGTAGGAGATAAAAATGCTTCTTGCGTCATATTGGATAGTTTGAGACGGCTTGAGTACAGAGGATATGACTCCGCTGGCATGGCCATAGATGGTGCGGATGGTATAGAAATATACAAAGAAGTGGGTAAGGTTGCCGATTTGGCGAAGCTCGTTGAGGGTAAAAACCCCAACGCCAAAAGAGGCATAGGTCACACTAGGTGGGCTACCCATGGCGGTGTCACCCTTTTGAACGCACATCCTCACAGCGATAGAAATGGGCAGTTTGCTTTGGTTCACAATGGAATTATCGAGAATTACATGGACATAAAGGAACAACTTCAACGTGAGGGAGTGGCCTTCAAGTCGGAGACGGACACGGAAGTAATAGTACATTTGCTCTCTAATTATTACGACGAAATGAAAGATATGGTCGAGGCGATGGTCAAACTACAGGAAACCTTGTCTGGATCCTATGCTTTGGCTGTAATTCGAAAGGGAGACGATAGGAAAATTTATTGTGTCCGCAGGGGATCTCCTCTAGTTTTAGGCCTGGGAGAAGGAGAAACGTTCTGTGCGTCTGATGTTCCTGCTTTTCTGCCATATACTAGATCCGTTGTATACCTGGAAGAAGGAGAGATAGCTGAACTGAGGCCAGATGGAGTTACAGTTTGGAACAGCAAGGGAGAGTTGGTGAGCAAAGACGTACATACTGTGGAGTGGGATGTGACCATGGCCGAAAAGGCGGGGCATTCCCACTACATGCACAAAGAAATTCATGAGCAGGGAATGGTTTTGAGAACCACGTTGAAGGGTCGTATCTCTGATGGAAGGGTTGATTTGTCTAAAGATCTGAACTGGACTCAAGAAGATGCCCAAAGGTGGAAGAAGGTTCACATAATCGCCTGTGGGACATCCTACTACGCAGCCTTAGTAGCTGAGAGAGTTTTTGAAAGATGGACGGATTTGGATATAAGAGTGGACATTGCCTCTGAATATCGATACAGAAATTTACGGTGCGATCCGGAAACCTTGGCCATTTTCGTCTCTCAGTCGGGGGAGACAGCGGATACCATCGCGGCGCAGCGTAAAGCAAGAGCGGAGGGCGCCCACTGCATGGCCATAACCAACGTTAGGGGATCCACTTTGGCAAGGGAAGTTCATAGCATCTTGCTTTTGAAAGCCGGTCCCGAGATAGGTGTGGCTGCCACGAAAACCTTTACCGGCCAAGTCGCTGCTTTGTTTCTCTCTGCATTGTATCTAGGTCGTTTACGCGGCTCCATGACGGCGGATGAGGAAGCGAGGTTGGTAAACGAATTTCTCCAGATACCTTACAAGGTAGAAAACGTCTTGGAAAAGGAAAACGAGGTAATAAAGCTGGCACAAAAATACCATGACAGGCAGGACTTCCTTTTTATAGGCCGAGGTATATCTTTCCCTGTGGCATTGGAAGGTGCCCTTAAGCTAAAGGAGATATCTTACATCCACGCAGAGGCCTATGCAGCCGGCGAGATGAAACATGGCCCTATTGCTCTTTTGGACGAAAAAGTTCCTGTAATGGCTATTATCCCTAGGGATATGATGTACGAGAAGACCCTTTCAAACGTTTTAGAGGCCAAAGCTAGAAAAGCTCCCGTGATAGGCGTTTGCACGGAGGGAGATGAACATGCTTCCAAATACATGGATGATTATGTGGAGGTTCCGTGGACGGACGAGGAATTTTCGCCATTTTTAACGGTCATACCATTGCAACTTTTCGCTTTCCACGTAGCAAAGATTCTTGGTAAAGAAATAGATCAACCAAGGAATTTGGCCAAGAGCGTGACGGTCGAATAAATCTGGGGGGATGGGTATGGGCTGTTGTAGTTCCGCAGGGAAATGTTGCGGCAATAACAAAGCAGGTAAAAGTGATCCTGGCAAAAAGGAAGTCCAGATAGATTTCCTCTATTTGGACTTAGACGTATGCGATAGGTGCACAGGTACCTGGAAAAACCTCGAGGAGGCTCTCTCTGATGTTTCCAAGGTTTTGGAAGCAGCAGGGGTAAATGTCGTCCTAAACAAGATCCATATAAGGACTGAGGAGGAAGCCATTAAACATCAGTTGGTAACTTCTCCCACTATCAGAGTTAACGGCAGGGATATTCAGATGGAGGTTAAAGAAACCCAATGTGACTCTTGCGGCTCCCTTTGCGGTGAAGAAGTGGATTGCAGGGTCTGGGTTTATGACGGGGTAGAATACCCAGTTCCTCCTAAGGCTATGATAGTGGACGCCATATTGAAGGAAGTGTATGGAAGCGACAATAAAGAAGCTGAGGCAAAGCCGTATAGCCTTCCAGAAAATTTGAAGAAATTTTTCCAGGCTTTAGAGCAAAAGAAAGGTAACTGTAGCTGCTCTTAGCGTTTTGTAAATAGAAGGCGGCAAGGAAAGTTTGTCTTGCCGCCTTTTCATTCAGAGAGTGGGTGCGTAAACGGGAAGTATATACGTATGTGGGTTATGCAAGCCAAAGCATTGTCCTTTCTGCCCACGGCTTCCGGCATCCAAGTCCATTTTCCCCCATTTACCCGTACAAGGACCAGCGATTTCCTGCCGTAAGTGGACCACATATCCCATAATTTTTCTCCTCGTGATGGGCCAGGTACAAAGTAGCCGCTGAAAAGGGGCATACTGCCTACGAACTTGCCAGTGTAAGGAGCCACTATGAGCCACTGGGTCAAGTCCCATGCGGTGTACATTTCCTTTGAAGCTCCATGCTCCAAGGGGAGGATTTGGAATCCACCAACCTGACCCTTGGGAGAGGTGCTTATGTCTATGACGCCAGGATGGTTGGCCCTTATACGGCCTCTTTCCTGAAAAATAGTGCCCTGGAATCGCCCGCTTCCTGATACAGCCTTTATTACTCTTCCAAGGACCTTTGGGCCGTCTTTGCTCCAGGCGACGATTCTCCCTCCAGGTCGGTTTTCAATTTCCACGAAGTATGGGCTCTCCTTGGGTGCCTGTCGGATTTCCAAAACCATGGGTTTTTTTTGTAGCTTATCTCCCTTAATGTGCAGGATTGGAGTTACTTTGCTTCCCACAGAAGGAGCCCAGGCTCCGAAGATGCCTTGTCCGGGCGGTATGTTGGTAAGGATATAGGAATTTTCCCCTGCTGCTGGAGCTATAGTATTCCATGGTAGTATGCTGATGGTCCGTCCAAGGCCTTTTTCTATATTTAAAAGAATGTGTATTGCATTGACGGCGGAAGCTACTACTGTAGACGGCTCTCCCCATTTAGACGCGGTAAATGAAGGCCATCTGGCCATTTGGGGTATGGAGATTACCATACCCAAAGATACAGGTTTATCTGCCCCTCTCTGCGCTGTAATAGAGCCTCCAGGGAAGAGCTCTATTTTTATCGTGAATCCTTCTGGATCTTTGAAAGCCAGTGCATATGGAGCTGTAATGATTGGTGAAATGAAGTAAAAAAATATTGCTAGTGTAAATAGAATTAATTTTTTAAGTGTTAGGCTATTCATAATATGTTCCCACCTTGTTTTTTGCATTTGAAGAGAAGGCCTAATATTAGGGCAGCTGGTATTATGGGGCCCATTGCTAGCCAGACTTCTGTTTTGTAAAGGAAAATAGCTGAGATGGAGAAAAAAACGAAGAGCACCCCCCAGAAAAGGATGCGCCAAATAGAGGAACTGGACCTTCTAGCGGCCCAAGAAGTCGCTATTATGGAAAAGAAAATTGGCAAAATAAGTAAGATCTTATAGATATGTGCTGAAGATTCCGCAAACAAGTTTGGCATTTTAGCCTCTTACTAACTTTTATTGCCCCATAAATAATGATAAAATAGCTGAGGCGCTGGAGTAATGATATCAAAAAACTCAACATCTTGACAGATAGTGGGTTATCCAATATATAATTGCGAAGCTACCTTGGGGTGTAGCCAAGTTGGCAAGGCAGCGGACTTTGGATCCGCGATCGCTGGTTCGAGTCCAGCCACCCCAGCCAGAGTCTACAAATAAGGGGAAGCCCGGGCTTCCCCTTATTTAATGTTTCTTTTTGGCTAAAAGAAATTATCTTTGTATAATGTTTGTGCAAGCTATAAAACAAGCTTTTGGGTTTTCGTTTTAAGGAGAGACTCAAATGGAAAAAGTTGCGATAGGAGCAATAATTTTGGCTGCCGGCAAGGGGACACGAATGAAAAGCAAGAGTCCCAAAGTTATGGTTCCTTTGTTGGGGGAGCCCATACTATATTATCCTTTGAAAGCTCTTTCCTTTGTCCTTTCGATGGATGATGTGGCAGTTGTGGTGGGATGGAAAAGGGAAGAAGTGGAAAACTATCTGAAGCTTTCTTGGCCTCAGGTGACACCCATACCACAAGAAAAACAGCTAGGCACGGGGCACGCGGTGCAGATGGCATCAGATTGGTTTTCAAAGTACGATCATGTTCTTGTTATGCCTGGAGACGTTCCCTTGATCTCAGGTAAAACGCTCAAAGGGCTTGTTGATGAGCACATCAAAGAAAACAACGATTGCACCTTTTTGGCTTTCTGCCCCCCCGATATAAAAGGTTATGGTAGAGTTATTTCATCTGACAACAAGGTAAGGATAGTGGAGGAAAAGGATGCCACGGAAGAAGAGAAGAAAGTCAACTTAGCCAATACAGGAATATATGTTTTCAAGGCAACATCTTTGGCGGAGGCTTTAGGCAGTATAAACAATTGCAATGCCCAGGGAGAGTATTATTTGACAGATGTGGTAGAGCTCCTGTCCATAAAAGGCAAGCTGGTTAAGGTCAAAGTTTTAGATGATAGTTCTGAGGCCAAGGGAATTAATAGTCCATATCAACTGGCTGAGGTCTCAGAAACGCTGCGACTGAAGATTATCGAAGGACATTTGTCCAATGGCGTTCGCCTTGACGATCTTGTTACCTCATGGATTGGTCCTCAGGTAGTTATTGAGCCTGATGTGCACATAGCTCCCAATGTTCAGATTTGGGGGGAGAGTGTTATCCGGGAAGGAAGCAGAATTGGAAGTTTCTCGGTTCTGAGGAATGCCCAGGTGGGGCCCCTGGCTGTGGTCAAAGAGCATGTGATCCTGGAAAACAGCATTGTTGGTGAGGGAGCTACAGTAGGGCCCTTTGCTTACGTTAGGGAGGGCAGTGAAATTGGTGAAGAAGCTTTTGTCGGCAAGTTCGTCGAGGTCAAAAAATCGAGGATAGGAAAGAAAAGTAAGGTTCCACACCATTCGTACTTGGGAGATGCGCAGGTTGGTTCAAACACTAATATAGGAGCTGGAACCATTACGTGTAATTATGATGGCAAGAAAAAGAACAAAACATTTATAGGTAATAACTGCTTTATAGGTAGCGATACCATGCTGGTTGCACCGGTAAACATAGGGGATGGAGCCTATACAGGTGCAGGGTCCGTTATAACCAAGGATGTTCCCCCTGGAAGTCTCGCAATAGGCAGGGCGAAGCAGAAGAATATAGAAGGTTGGTTGGAAAGGCGCGAAAAGAGAGGGGAGGAAGCTTAAATGGTTTCGAAGCTAAGAGAAATAAAAATTTTTACAGGTACGGCGCATCCCCTTTTTGCTGAAAGGGTCTGTGAGAGTTTGGGTACTAAGTTGGCAGCTGCTAGGTTGTTCAGGTTTTCAGATGGGGAGATTGGTGTCTCCATAGAGGAAAGTGTGAGAGGGGCAGATGTTTACATCATACAGCCAACTTGTCATCCTGTGAACGAGAACTTGATGGAGCTTTTGATAATGATAGACGTACTGCGCCGCGCGTCTGCTTACAGAATAAACGTTGTTACTCCTTACTTTGGATATGCTAGACAAGACAGAAAGACCAAAGCGAGGGAACCCATAACGGCCAAGCTAGTGGCTAACCTAATTGAGAAAGCCGGTGCGGACAGGCTGATAGCGGCTGATCTGCACGCTGGGCAAATACAGGGTTTCTTTGACATACCCGTGGATCACCTCACAGGTGTACCTCTTTTGGCATCATATTTCAAGCAACACCTCAAAGATGAGTTGGAGGAAGATAAAATAGTTGTTGTTTCCCCAGACATAGGTGGTGTTGTGAGGGCCAGGCGTTTTGCCGTTCATTTAAATGCAGATTTGGCCATAGTGGACAAAAGGAGATCTCATGAGGTGGCAAACCTCAGTGAGGTGATGGAGATCATAGGAAACGTGCAAGGCAAGACTGCCATTCTTGTCGACGATATAATTGATACTGCGGGGACGGTTGTGCAGGCAGCGGAGGCCCTTTTGGAAAGGGGAGCTTCCAGAGTTTTTGCTTGTGCAACCCATGGCGTCCTTTCGGGGCCTGCTGTGGATAGAATCAAAAAGTCTCCCATTGAAAAACTGGTCTTGACGGATACAGTAAATATTCCCGAAGAAAAGCACCTTGACAACATCAAGGAGTTGTCCATAGCTCCTCTTTTTGCGGAGGCTATAAGCCGGATTCATTCAGATCATTCGGTCAGCATACTTTTTAGGTAATTGAGCGAAAGCTAGAGTATAAAAAGGAGGAACGAACCATGGCTCTTAGTGCGAAGATATCCATGAAAAAGAGAGAAGGAACAGGTAAAGAAGTAAGCAGAAAAATAAGAAAAGAAGGTTACATTCCAGGAGTGTTCTACGGCCCAGAACTTGAAGAAGCTATTCCTGTTATGGTTGATGCAAAGGCTTTAAGGCCCTTCGCAAACTCTGCACACTGGGAAACCATAAGAATTGAATGTCAGTTTGAGGATGGGATGGAAGCTGAATGTTTGATGAAAGAGATTCAGAGGGATCCTTTGACCGGAGAGATCCTTCATGTAGATTTTCTCAAGCTTGTCAAAGGGCACAAGGTAATAGTAAACGTTCCAATAGACGTAGTTGGGAAAGATGTTTGTGTTGGAGTCAAACAGGGCGGAGTATTAGAGGTTCTAATGCACGAAATAGAAATGGAAGTTCTGCCAAGAGAAATCCCTGAGGCTGTAGTTGTAGATGTGTCAAAGCTAGGTATAGACGACGTGATTCATATTAAAGACCTTAAGTTGCCCGAGAGCGCAGTGGTTGATCAGGATCCCAACGCAGCGGTAGTAATGGTGTCATCTGCTAGAGTTGCCGTGGAAGAAGAGGGCGAAGAAGGCGAAGAACAAGAAGTAGAAGTCATTGGTAAAGGAAAGAAGAAAGAGGAGGAGTAGTTTTTGCTTCTCATCGTAGGGTTGGGAAATCCAGGCCCCCGTTACGTTTGGACGCGTCACAACGTAGGATGGCTATTCGTTGATTGGTTGGTTGAAGAGACAAAGGCGAAACTGCGAACTAATGGGGCGAGTTACATGTTGTGGGGGCCAGTATCCATCAACGGCAGAGATGTAGCCATGATGAAGCCCACTACCTATATGAACAGAAGTGGATCTGCCTTGAAGGATTTACCTGAAGGATTTATCCAGGATGCTAGTGATGTTTTGGTTGTTTATGATGATGTGGCTATACCCTTTGGTAGGATGAGGCTTAGAAAAAAGGGTTCAGCAGGTGGGCATAACGGTATGCTGTCCATACTGGCTGCTTTGGGAACACTAGAAGTGCCTCGCTTAAGGATTGGGATAGGCAGTAATACAGAGCAGCTGGAGTTGTCAGAGTTTGTGTTGTCTGAATTCACTGAGGAAGAGAAAGAAAAATTGCCAATGTTGTTCGACAAGGGAATTGAGGTTATAAACTGTGTAGTTAATGGCGACTGGGATAAAGGGATGCAGATAGCCAACTCTTTTGCTTTGAATGCCTAATATGTATGATGGGAGGGAGACGGTGCCTGTTTTCCTCCCTTTTGCTTGTTATGAAAGGCAAAAATGGTTAGATATATAAACAACTTAAAGGATCTAGACGAAAAAGAGCATAAAGATCGAAGCAGAATTCACTTAAAAGGCAAAACTAGTGCCTTGGCTTGGATTTCAAGGGGGTTAACTCCCCCTGTTTTGTTTGTTTTGCCAGATAAAAGGACGCAAGAAGATTTCTTGGTGGACTGGGCGTCTATATCAGGCAAGGATAAAGAAACGAGCGTTTTATTGGAGTTACCTTTGACCCAAGAGGGGTTTGAAAATGAAGCGCTCAAGATAAAAAGAGGTCAGACCCTAGTAGATTGGAACAACGATAAAGGGTATATGGTTGCCACCTCTTCATCTCTTATGGCTCCTTTCATACTTCCTGGAAGAGTGTTTCAAGTAAAACGACGTAGTCTGGTTGATAGAGACGAACTTTTAGAATGGCTTTCGAAAGAAGGGTATGAGAGGGTAGATATTGTTTGGTTGCCAGGGCAGTACGTCAGTAGAGGCAGCATAGTAGATGTTTTTAGCCCCGGAGACAAAAACCCTGTCAGAATAGAGTTTTTCGATGACGCTGTGGAGAGCGTTCGTTTCTTTAGGATCGAAGACCAAAGAAGCATTGAACTAGTAGATGAAGTGTGCCTTTTAAGTTTAAAGGGCAGAGGGAAAACGCCTTTAAGGGATTTGATTCCGTTGGACACCAAAGTGGTGTTGTATGAACCTAGCGAAATAGACAAAAACGCCAGCGATTGGCGTTGGTTAGCTGAGGCAATTTATAAAGACGCTAAAGGGGGAGATTTGGTTCCTTTAAGTTGGGGAGAAGTTTTGAGGTCTTTCTCCGATGTCAAAGTTTTCGAGGTCACCAAGAATTTAGCTTTGGCCGATTTCAGGACCAAAATAGAGGAAATTCCTCCCTTTAAAGGAGATGTCAGGGCCTATCGGGATTTTGTTAGATACTGGATAGGAAAGAGCTATGATGTGCATGTTTTTTGTTCTGACAAGGATGAAATTTTGCTGGAGCATAATAACAGTATATGCGTCAAGACAGGTAAAATAACTGGAGGTTTTATAGATCATTGTTCTCAAGTAGTTTATTTGAGCGAATTTGAGCTGCATGGTATTCCGATCGCAAATGAAAGGGAAGTTTCTTCAGGTCCACCTCTGGAGTGGAATGAGTTGGTAGCTAGGTCCACATATGTGGTGCATGAAGATTATGGTATAGCCAAAAATTTGGGTTTAGAGACCCTAACAATAGATGGCATGTCCACCGATTTCGTGGTTCTCGAATTTACGGAGAAAAAACGCCTGATGGTTCCCCTTTTGCAGCTTTACAAGATAACGCCTTATTACGTTCCTGAGACGTTGGAGGTAAAGCTAGACAGTCTTAGAGGAAAGGCGTGGGCCAAGTCCAAAGCCAAGGCAAGGGAAAGGGCTCAAAAAGCTGCAGAAATGCTTGTAGCAATGTACTCCCAGAGGGAAACTATAAAAGCCAAACCCTGCAGTAAGGATGGGGAGATTATAAAGAAACTTGAATCTGATTGTCCATTCCCACTTACTAAGGACCAAGAAAAGGCCGTAATGGCAATTAAAAAAGATCTTGAATCGGATAGACCCATGGACCGTTTGCTTGTTGGAGATGTAGGCATAGGAAAAACTGAAGTTGCTATTAGGGCTGCAGTGAAGATGGTAGAAAATGGGCGGCAGGTTTTTGTATTGGCTCCTACTACGATCCTTTCCCAGCAACACTACAGGACATTCAAGATCAGATGTGCAGGTTTGCCTATAAATATAGAGCATATATCCAGGTTTTCGTCTTCCTCTGAAGAGAGGCGCATAAAGGAGAAATTGGCCTCTGGAGAAGTGGACATCCTGATAGGAACCCATAAGCTGCTCCAGAAAGACGTGAAAGTCAAGGATTTGGGCCTTGTTATAATAGACGAAGAACATCGCTTTGGGGTTCTTCACAAGGAGTTACCTAAATTTATAGATCCCAGTGTACACGTCTTGACCATGACGGCAACCCCCATACCTAGGACCCTGTATCTTGCTTTGGGCGGCCTTAGGGACCTCTCGATAATAAACACCCAACCATACAGACGTAAGCCCGTAATAACTTATATTGGGACTTGGGATCCCTTGTTGGTGAAACAGGCTATATTAAGGGAAAAAAACAGAGGGGGACAGGTCTTCTATATCCATAATAGAGTGGAGACCATCAGTCAAAGAGCGTCGTTTTTGTCCAACCTTTTACCTGGCGTCAGACTAGGTGTAGCTCATGGAAGGATGAAGGAGAAGGAATTGAGCCGGGTCATGGACAAATTCATAGCGAAAGAGATCGATGTCCTGTTATGTACTACCATCGTAGAAAGTGGCTTGGATATCCCCTCCGCCAACACTCTAATAGTTGATAATTCTCAGGACCTTGGGTTGGCTCAGCTCTACCAGCTTAGGGGAAGGATAGGAAGAAGAGAGGAACAAGCCTTTGCCTTTTTTATGTATCCCAAGGAGGAGGTTCTCACTATTGAAGCAAGAGAAAGGTTGGAAGCGATAGCCGATTTGGGAGAGGGCTTGACAGGCTACGAGTTGGCAAGGCGAGATTTACAAATTAGAGGAGGCGGAGAAATTTTGGGCTTGCGCCAGCATGGACATATGGAAAGAGTGGGGTTCCATCTGTACTGTAAGATGCTAGAGGAAGAAGTTAGAAAAATTAGAGGGAAAGAGGAGGAGTCTTTGCAGACCCACGTGGATGTGAGGTTGCCGCTATCTTTTCCTTCCCATTTCATGCCCCAGTCATCGGTTAGGGTGGCCTTTTTCCGTAGGTTGTTGAGAAGCGAATCGCTGGAAGAGGTGTATGCTTTGGAAGGGGAGGCCAGGGATAGGTTCGGAAAGCTACCAGAGAGCATGAAGTTTTTGTTTGCCATAGCAAGGGTAAAGCTCATAGGTCCTAAGGTAGGCATTACAAGTGTAAGATGCACAGAAGAAGAGACATTGGTGTGGAGCAAAAGCAAAGATATAATATCTAGGTTGCCATCCAAGGAGTGGTTTTACAAATCTGATGGTAGTATAGTGGGGCCGGGCGGATATCGAGGTTTGCCTATTTTGGATAGAGCGCTTTTAAGCTTTTTAGGAATGGCCAAGGAGGAAGTTAAATGACTGACAGGGACAAACTGGGTAAAAAACTAGCCAATCTGCTTGATGTGATGGAAAAACTTAGAGCTCCTGAAGGGTGCCCGTGGGATAGAGAACAAACTATGGAGAGCTTGAAACCCTACATAATAGAGGAAGCATACGAACTTGTGGAGGCAATAGATAGAGAGGACCTCCAAGAGATAGAGGAAGAGTGTGGGGATTTACTCCTGCAGGTAGTGTTTGTCTCTCAACTAGCCAAAGAAAACAAGGCATTTGACTTTGATTCCGTCATAGAACGGCTGACCTCAAAGTTGATTAGGAGACATCCTCATGTGTTCGGCAGCGTCGAGGTGGACTCAAGTGACGCAGTAAGGAAAAACTGGGAAAAGATAAAGAAGGAAGAAAGAAAAGAAGGGAGAAAGGATACTTCCGTCTTGGCTGGAATACCCAAAAAATTGCCTGCTTTGATAAGAGCACTACAAATACAAGAAAGGGCTGCTAAGGTAGGGTTTGATTGGCCCCATGGGGACTTGGCCCCTCTATTCGATAAGTTGCAGGAAGAGGTAGAGGAGCTTAAAGAAGCAAAAGAAAAAGGCGAAGACAGCAAAATAGAGGAAGAGTTGGGGGATTTGTTGTTTATAGTTGTGAACTTGGCTAGACACCTAGGAAAGGATGCTGAGATATGCCTTCAGAAGGCAAACGATAAATTTACCAAGAGGTTTAAGTTCATCGAGGAGACTGTAGAAAAAAGCGGGAAGAGATGGTCGGACTTTTCCTTGGAAGACTTGGAGGCCCTATGGCAGAGATCCAAGGTTGACATTTAATGGTGGAATAAAAATAAACATGAGTATAAAATAGCTAACATTGAAACAGGTATAGCTTGGAGGTGCCTAAATGGAGCCGAGAGAAAAGAAAAACATTAAGAAAGATAGCGTGAAGGGTACATCTGGTGTTGTAATAGAGGAAAAGGAGCAGGTGGAAATAAAGCCTCCAAAGGAAAAAAGGAAAGTAGGAATAACCGAGACGGCTTTAAGAGATGCTCATCAATCCATAATGGCCACGAGGTTACGTACTAAGGACATGCTACCAGTTGCGGAGCTGATGGATGAAGTAGGCTATCACTCCTTGGAAGTTTGGGGTGGTGCCACTTTCGATGCTTGTATGCGCTTTTTGGACGAGGACCCATGGCAGCGCCTTCGAGAGCTCAGAAAAAGGTTCAAGAAGACCAAGTTGCAAATGCTCTTGAGAGGGCAGAATCTAGTAGGTTATCGGCATTATGCGGATGACGTGGTCCGTGAGTTTGTGAAAAGGGCCGTGAGCAACGGGTTGGACATCATAAGGGTGTTTGATGCCCTGAATGATTTGAGGAATATGGAGGTCGCTGCCGACCAGATCAAGAAGGAAGGTTGCCACCTACAGATGTGCATATCATATACCATCTCTCCCGTGCATTCGTTGGAATCCTTCGCGAAGCTTTCGTTGGAGATGAAAGGGATGGGAGCGGATTCCATATGCATTAAAGACATGGCCGGACTTTTAAGCCCTGTAGATGCGTTCAATTTGGTTAAGGCGATAAAAGAAAGAACTTCTCTGCCAGTGCAGGTGCATTGCCACTATACGAGTGGAATGGCTTCCATGGCTTACTTCGCAGCCTTAGAGGCTGGGGCAGATGTTGTGGACTGTGCCATATCGCCTTTAGCAATGGGCACAAGCCAGCCAGCTACCGAAGCGATAGTGGCTGCTTTGAAAGGTGGCGACCTGGATACTGGGATAGACCTTAAAAAGTTGGTCCCTGTAGCGGAGCACTTCAAAAAGGTTAAGGAAGAGAATAGGAACCTCGTAATGGGGATAGAAGGGGTGGACGTAAACGTTCTAATATACCAAATCCCCGGGGGGATGTATTCGAACCTTGTAAGCCAGCTGAAGGAGCAAAATGCTCTGGACAAATTGCAGGATGTATTGGAAGAGGTGCCCAAGGTCAGAAAGGAAATGGGTTATCCTCCTCTTGTTACTCCCACTAGCCAAATTGTTGGAACTCAGGCAACATTGAACGTCCTGACGGGTAAAAGATGGAAGATAGTTCCCAAGGAAGTTAAAAACTACTTTTTAGGTTTTTACGGAAGGCCTCCGGGTGAAATGGATGAGGACATAAAGAAAATAGTGATTGGCGATGATAAACCCATAGAGAGCCGCCCGGGAGAGATTCTAGAGCCAGAGCTCGAAAAGGCAAGAGAGGTTATCAAACCTTGGATGGTTGAGCCGGAGGATGTCCTAAGTTATGTTCTTTTCCCTGCGGTGGCCAAAGATTTCTTGATCAGAAAATATGCGAGAGCGACAAAACGGGACGTAGGTTTTGAGGAGGCCCTAGAAGGGGTAGCCTACCCAGTGTGATGCTACAATATAGATTAAATGTTACAATTCCGTCGTGGATACTTGCGATACTTATAAAAACAGATGTGGAGGGAATATAATGTCGGTAGAAAAGCAGATATTAGAAGTTATTGACGAGAAAGTGAGACCCGCCCTTCAGAGTCATGGTGGAGACATAGAGTTCGTTGAATTTGATGAGGGAAATGGGGTTTTAAAGGTTAGACTACAGGGGGCATGTGGCAGTTGTCCTTTTGCTCAAGAGACATTGAGAGCCCAAGTAGAGGCTGTCTTAAAAAGGGACATTCCTGAAATAAAAAGCGTCGTGCGGGAAAGGTAGGACAAGCAAGTTTTGGAATGTGCTTAAGATTTATGAGAGAGGTGGTACGTTATTAGTTATAGCGCAGTAGTTGTGATTCCCGACGAAGCAACTATGGTTCGTTTTTTAGGTCAGCATGATGAGAATTTGCGCATGGTAGAGGAACGCTTCCCTGTACAGTTGTTCGTTAAGGAGAGGGAAATAGTTATAGAGGGACCTGATGAGGACGTAGTGACTTTGGTCTCGAATCTTGTTGGCGAAATGATTAAGATTGCCAAGAAAGGCCATGCGCTCCGAAAGGCAGAAATGACGTACGCTCTTAACGTGTTTTCAGAGAAGGGACAAGCAGATCTTTTGTCTCTGTACGAAGATGTAATTTGTATGACCTATAGGGGGAAACCTATAAGGCCTAAAACGGAGGGACAAAAGCGCTACGTTGATGCGATAAGAAAGAACGACGTCGTTTTTGGCATAGGGCCAGCGGGAACGGGAAAGACCTACTTGGCTGTTGCCCTTGCAGTAGCAGCTTTGAAGGAAGGAGCCATAACGAGAATAGTTTTGGTAAGGCCTGCAGTAGAAGCTGGCGAAAGCTTGGGTTATTTGCCCGGAGATTTGAGGGAAAAGGTTGAGCCCTACTTGCGCCCCCTTTATGATGCTTTTTATGAAATGTTTTCTCCAGAGCGTTTCATGAAGTATGTGGAGAAAAAGGTCATTGAGATAGCTCCTCTTGCATATATGAGGGGTAGGACTTTGAACGACAGCTTCATCATATTGGATGAGGCCCAAAATACTACGCCCGAACAAATGAAGATGTTTTTGACCAGATTGGGGTTTGGCTCAAAGGCAGTGGTGACTGGAGACGTAACTCAGATAGATTTGCCTGCAGGTAAGGAATCAGGGCTGAAGATTGTACAGGACGTCCTGAAGGGGATACCAGGTATCGATTTTGTGTTTTTAGATCGCAGTGATGTGGTGAGACACGAGATAGTGCAGAGAATAGTGCAGGCCTATGAGAAATATGAACAACGGTGAAGACGGTAAAAAAAACAGATTCTTTGAGAAAAGCAATATAGAGTTGTTAGCCGCTCTAGCGGTGTGGGTGATAATTTTATGCCTGATCTACTCTAGTGGTTGGTGGTTGAAAGAGCGAGATCATTCCTTTTCTGTAGGTAAGCCAGCTACTAAAACTTTTTTTGCCCAGTATGGTATGAATTATAGAGATGAAGCCATGGCCCTCTGGCTAAAGGAACAGTGGAGTCAGAGGGTTTTTGGTGTTCTATTGTATGAGCCTGAGGTTGTCAGTGAAATTGAGGAAAAACTGGAACACCTAGAGAATGGTTATTACAAGAATATTTTGAGCGATCGGCTGATCTATTTACTTGATTCCCTTCCAGAAGATAAAAGAGAGGAGATCTTCAAGTTCGTATCTATTGCAGGCAAAAGATTGCTTAAAACCCATCCTATAAGCATCTCGGAGGAAGATATTTGGTCTGAGCTTGATGTGCCAAATTTTACTGCATCGGAGAAAAATGTGGCTTACCAGGTTTTGCTGGATGTCTTCAAGAGGGCAATGAGGTTAGATACTAGGTCAACAAAAGCCTACAAGGATTACTTGAAAAATCAAATCAAACCTATCGAAAAAAGTATAAAACCCGGAGATGTAATAGTCTGGAAGGGAGAGATAGTAACGCCAGAGAGAGCGGAAATGCTCCTGATGCAGGGCTATTTGCCCGAGGAATTTCCTTGGAGATACCTCAGCTTTTTGGCGTCGATCTCTGCCTTGTGGGGGATTTGGATCCGATGGTACATGAAGAAAAAAGGAATATCGCAACAATTTAAGGATGAGGCCTTGGTTACGATGGCCATGGCTCTTGGGTGGTTCCTTATAGCTGTAACCACCTATTTCGATGGGGTTGGCGGTGGGGCCTTAGCTTTAATGTTATGGATGTATCTTATACTGGAACCTCAAGTGGCATTTCACCTTGTATTGGGTGGAGGTGTTTTGGGGGTTTTGGCATCTCCAGCCTATTCTTTGATGGATACCATTTTAGGCTTGACAGCGGTGGGAGCTTGCACGTGTGGAGGATATCTACTGGTACCTAAAGTCCGGAGTCGAAGAAAATTATATTCGTCAGTCTTTACAGTGGCTGCCTTAGTGATTTTAGCCGTACTTTCAGCTGTGTTTGGTTTTGCTTTGCCGATGAACTTAAGGGATGTTTTAGTTTTCATCCTGTCCGTTGTAGTATCTTCAATAATTGGAGTCGCAGTGTTGCCATTATGGGAAAGAGTTTTCGGAGTTTTGACTCCTCTAAAGCTTTTAGATCTAACTCATCCATCTCACGCCCTTTTGAAGCGCCTGCAGCTTGAAGCGCCAGGCACTTATCATCATTCATTGATGGTGGGAACTTTGGCTGAGTCCGCTGCTGAGAAATTAGGCTTAAACTCTCTTTTGGTTAAAGCTGGAGCTTATTTCCACGATATCGGTAAACTGAGAAGGCCTCACTTTTTTGTGGAGAATCAAAGACCTGGAGAAAATGTCCATGACGAATTGACCCCTTCAATGTCCGCTTTGGTTATAGTTTCCCATGTCAGAGATGGAGTTGAGTTGGCGAAGGATTATCAGTTGCCCGATAGGATCAAAGACTTCATCGTGGAACATCATGGCACAACTTGCCTTCAATATTTTTACAAAAAAGCCAAGATGGCGGGAGATTATGTATCTGTTGCTCAGTTTTGTTATCCGGGGCCTAAGCCCAAAAGTGCCGAGACAGCTATAGTAATGTTGGCAGATTCGGTTGAGGCGGCGGTACGATCGGTTTGGCAGGAAGAGCGTACCATGCCCGACATTGAAGGTTTAGTTTATGATGTTGTGGAGACTAAGATAAAGGACTCTCAATTGGACGAAGCTCCTTTAACTTTAAGAGATGTTCATATAATAAGAGAAAGTTTCATAGAGTCTCTTAGGCATATGTACCATTCGCGAAAGATCGCTTCCCTAGAGCCTGAAAACAATAAAACAGAGGGGGACCAGAGCGGTGACGAAGAGAGTGGAAATTGATGTGGCAAGTGATGACACAAGCCTTGAAGAAATAAATTTGGAAGTCCTTGAGCAGGCTATTGAGGATATGTGGAGCTGCTTACCTGACTCTGTTGAGGGAGTAATAAAGTGCAGGTTTTCCCTCAGTTTTGTGGATAAAGAGGTTATTAAAGAGATTAACGGAAGGTACAGAGGGATAGACGAACCTACGGATGTTTTGTCCTTTCCTTTATGGGAGGAAAAGGGGACCTTCGTACCTCCAAGGCATATGCCTGTGGTCGAGTTAGGTGATGTGGTAGTTTGTCCAGAGGTGGTGGAAGAAAATGCACCGATCAACGGAAAATCTTACGGTGACGAACTGTTGTTGGTTATAGTGCATGGTTTTTTGCATCTTATTGGGATGGATCATTGTGAAGAGAGAGAAAAGGAGCATATGTGGAGACTACAAGAAAAAATTATAGATAAATATAAAGAATTGATAAAATAAGATCAGGAGGGCTGGTTTGTCTGTGGTAGATGATATTTATACAGGATTTGCGGTTTTAATTGTCTTGCTTTTTTGTTCGGCTTTTTTTAGTGCTTCTGAGACGGCCATAACAATAGTTGGGCGCGGAAGATTGCTTGCTCTTGAAGAAAGGTTCCCGCAGAAGAAAAAAACAATTGAATGGCTACTTTCAGACATGCAAAAGGTGCTTTCTGTCATATTGATAGGTAACAACCTAGTGAATATAGCCGCTAGTGCAGTAGCCACATCGGTTTGCGTATTGCTATTTGGAGAAAAAGGGCTCTTGATAGCGGTGGGAACTATGACCCTTTTCATAGTGATCTTTGGAGAGATCCTTCCCAAAAGCGTCGCTATCTCGCATTTTGAACGAATAGTATTGTTTGCCTTGCCTGTTTTGAGGTTATTCTCTTATTTAGTGCTCCCTTTTCTGTCCTTCGTGAGGTTTATCGTTAGATTCATCGGAGCTCTTTTGAAGCTTGATATTTCTGGGGGGCATACCTTCGTTACGCGAGAAGAAATAGAGCAAATGGTGAATATTGGGGAGGCTTCTGGTGTTATAGAGGAAGAGGAAAGGCGAATGATTCACGGTGTTATTTCCTTTGAGGAAACTAGGGTTTACGAGATTATGGTTCCTAGGACGGATATGGTTGCTGTTTCCGGAGAAACCACTTTGGGTGAAGCTGTTAAAGTTTTTGAAGATTATGGGCACTCAAGGGTGCCGGTTTTTGAGGGGAACGTAGATAACATAACAGGAATTCTTTACGTAAAGGATGTCATGAGGGTTATAGTGGCAGGGAAATTGGATGCGCCTGTTAAGGAGTTTAAGAGAGATGCATTGTTCGTGCCTGAGACCATGAAAATTGCTGATTTGTTCGATGTCATGCGCAGCAAGAGGGTTCATATGGCGATAGTAGTGGATGAGTATGGAGGTACGGCGGGATTGGTTACATTGGAAGACCTTCTAGAGGAAATAGTAGGGGAGATACAAGACGAGTATGATAGTGAAACCCCTATGGTTGTAAAGAAAGAAGATGGTAGTTACATGGTCAAAGGATATATTGGATTGGAAGACTTAAGTGAAGTTTTGGATTACAATTTTGAATCTGATGAAGCTGACACCCTAGGGGGGTTGATCCTTGCTATTTCTGGTCAATTTCCTGAGCAGGGGCAACATTTTAGATATGGTCCTTGGGACATAGAGGTCGTAGAGGTAAGCAAACATAGGATAAAACAGGTCAGATTGAGGTACATGGAAGAACCAGAGGAGGAAAAAGCCGATTCAAATGGAAGGGACAAGTCAGATAAAGATAGATTACAATAAATTGCTTTTTGAGGCCCGAAAGGCAGCCTCTGCAGCATATTGCCCTTATTCTAACTTTGCGGTAGGTGCTGCGGTCTTTTGTGAGAATGGTCAGATTATCCTCGGTTGCAACGTGGAGAATACTAGTTATGGCCTTACTATATGTGCTGAAAGAAATGCATTGGCTGCTTCAGTAGTGCAAGGATGCAGTAGGCCTTTGGCGATAGCCGTGTATTCTCTTAAACAAAACCCCTGTTATCCTTGTGGAGCATGTCTTCAGGTCATGGTAGAGCTTAACAGGCATTTGGAAGTAGTTCTGGAAAATAATGGAAGTCCCTTGGTGTTGAGTCTGGAACAGTTGTTACCCTTTCCTTTCAACAAAGATGGCCGGATTGGGGGTGACCAAAATTGACTTCAGAGAAATTTAGGTCAGGTATGGTCGCTCTCGTAGGTAAGCCTAACGTTGGTAAATCTACTTTGATCAATGCCTTATTGGGATGGAAATTCTCCATAGTTTCACCTAAACCTCAGACTACTCGTAGGTGTACGAGGTACGTCATAACCCGGGAGTCTGAGGGGCAGGTTGTGTTCATTGATACCCCCGGATTGCATAAAGCGTTGCACCTTCTTGGGAAAGCCATGGAGAAACAGCTTTGTGAGGTCATGGAGAAGGTGGACCTTATATGCTATATAACGGATGCCCGGACCCAAAGCCTGGGGGCTGAGGACGACATAATGATAGAAAGGATGAAAAAGAACTCTTCAGCTCCTGTAGTTCTAGTGATAAATAAGATAGATTTGGTACGGGATCCTTTGGAGGCAAAAGAAAGGTTAGTTGCCTTATATGGAGAGAGGATCGACATAAAGGCTGTGGTGCTTCTTTCTGCTTTGACTGGAGATGGTGTGGAAGAGTTACTTAGCACGGTAATAGGGATGTTGCCGGAGGGAGGACTTTTATACCCTCCAGAGTATGTTGGGGATTTCACGGAAAAATTCGTGGCTGAGGAAATAATAAGGGAAAAAATATTGGAAGAAACAGAACAGGAAGTTCCCCATTCAGTTGCCGTGGTAATAGAGGAGTTCAAGAGCCCGGAAGAATATCCAGACAGAAATAGCTTATTCATAAGGGCAGATATTTACGTGGAGAGACAGGGGCAGAAGGGCATCCTGATAGGAAAGGGAGGCAGGATGCTCAAAAAGATAGGGCAAAAGGCAAGAGAAGAGATAGAGAAACAGTTTGGATATCCTGTTTATCTTGATTTGTGGGTCAAGGTCAGGCCAGGATGGAGAAACTCCGAAAGAGAGCTTAAAAGGATGGGATATCTCTAGCAATGGTTTTTGATTTAACGTCTGGGGCCCAACGGCAGGGCACGATACGCGCAAAGGGAGTGGTCTTGAGAAGATTGGAAACTACCACAGGCGACAGAAACATATATTTCTTTTTGGAAAAGTACGGCCCCACGTGGATATATGTTCCAGGGGGAGGAAGAGGGAAATTCCGCTTCGGTGGAGCCACTGAACCTTTGGTGTGGGGCACAGTAGATATATATAGGACGTCTAACAACAGATGTTATTTAAAAAACCTGGACGTGAAAGAAGATTTTTGGACATTGAGGAAGATGCCTGATCGTCTCAAATTTGCTATGGAATGGGCGAAGTTATTAGCTCAGGTTTTGCTTCCTCAAGAAAAAAACGACGAAGTTCTTGGGCTTTTTTATTGGTCCATGAAGTTGCTTGAAGACTTTGAAATTCCCCCAGAGCTTGTCGAGTGGAGATTTTTGTCGAGATGGCTTAAACTTTGGGGCATAGCGCCTGAAACCAGGATGTGTAGCGAATGCCGACGTCAAGAAAGTAAGTGGTGGCTCTTGACCTCAGAGGGGATATTTTGTGATGAATGCAAGAGAGAACAAAAAGGCGGAGTCAAAGTGGATTCGTTCTTTTTGTCAGTTCTTAACAAGTCATCTTTTCTTAAAAGACCGGACTTTGTGGAATGGAGCAAAGGGCTTGATTGGGTTCAATTAAACTTGATAAAAAAATGTAATAGGGTTTTGTTGGAGACCCTGCGAGGGAAGTACGCGACCTAAAAGTCTATATAAAGCCTTTGAATGTGAGGAGGGAATAAATTGAACTTCCAAGAGATAGTAATGCGACTAGAAAAATTTTGGGCGGACCAGGGATGTATAATCCAACAGCCTTACGATATCGAGGTTGGTGCTGGAACCATGAATCCTGCAACCACCTTGAGGGTCCTTGGCCCTGAACCTTGGCGTGTCGCCTATGTTGAACCGTCGAGAAGACCGACAGACGGACGTTACGGAGAAAACCCCAACAGGTTGCAACATTATTACCAATACCAGGTTATTTTGAAACCCACACCGGCAGACGTTCAGGATATTTATCTGGAAAGCCTGAGGGCTTTAGGTATAGAGCCGGAGGAACATGATGTGCGGTTTGTGGAAGACGACTGGGAATCTCCCACAATAGGAGCTTGGGGACTAGGATGGGAAGTATGGCTTGACGGCATGGAGGTAACTCAATTTACCTACTTCCAACAAGTTGGTGGTGTGGATATGAATCCTGTCCCGGTAGAACTTACCTATGGTATCGAGAGGTTGGCCATGTTCGTACAGAAGGTAGATAGCGTATTCGACCTTACTTGGGTCGGAGATGTGACCTACGGCGATGTTCATTTCCAGGGCGAGGTGGAGCATTCGAAGTATAACTTTGAGATAGCTGACACTAATATGCTCTTTCAGATGTTTTCCATGTATGAAGCCGAGGCAAAAAGGATACTTGACGAGGGGATCGTTTTGCCAGCATACGACTATGTATTGAAGTGCTCTCATACTTTTAACCTTCTTGATGCTCGTAATGCAATAAGTGTAACTGAAAGAACAGGATACATTGCTAGAGTGCGTAATTTGGCAAGCCGCTGCTGTGCAGCCTATTGTGAGCAGCGGAAGGCGTTGGGATATCCTCTCATGGGTAAATTTGAGGCCGAATAGGGAGGTTTTATGATGGACAAGAAAGATTTTCTGTTTGAAATTGGGACAGAGGAAATACCGGCTCGGTTTGTTTCCTGGGCTGTAAAAGAGATAGAGGAGATAGCGAAAAGCGAGTTTGATGCGGCGAGGCTGTCCTATGAGTGTATTCAAGGATTTGCTACGCCTCGCAGATTGACGATTTTTGTAAGAGATCTCAAGGAGAGACAAGAAGATTTTGTTGAAGCCTTCAAAGGTCCTGCGTGGGAACAGGCTTTCGATGCCTATGGGAACCCTACTAAGGCAGCAAAAGGGTTTGCGAAGAGCAAAGGAGTGGATGTGGAGTCTTTGGAGAAGAGAGAGGTAGGAGGCGGTTATTTTGCCTTTGCTGTCAAGAAGATTGAGGGGAAGAACGTAAGGGATATTTTGCCAGAGGTCTTGGAAAAAATAATCAAGAGGTTGGTTTTCCCCAAGAATATGTATTGGGACAGCTCTATGATAAGGTTTGCTAGGCCTATAAGGTGGATTGTTTCCCTTTACGGTGAAGAGGTTGTCCCTTTCTCTTACGGTAATGTACAAGCAGGTAGGAAAACTGCTGGTCATAGATTTATGGGGGCCAAAAGTTTTGAGTTGGATAAAGTTGAAGATTATTTCCCCAAGCTATATGAGAACTATGTAATAGTGGATCCCCAAAAGAGGAGAGAAAAGATGCTGATGGGCCTTGCCGTGTTGGAAAAAGAAATAAACGGTAAGGCTCAGTTGGACGAAGAATTGGTGGAGGAAAACCTTTATTTGGTTGAATACCCTGTACCCTTTGTGGGAACGTTTGACGAAAATTTCCTCGAAATGCCTGAGGAAGTTCTTGTTACGACTATGAAGCATCATCAGCGCTATTTCCCGGTGAGAGATTCTTCAGGGAAACTCAAGCCATACTTCATTGGAGTTAGTAACAACAGGGCAACCAATATGGCTAACGTGAGAGAAGGTAACGAACGGGTCCTTAGAGCCAGGTTATCTGATGCTGCTTTCTTCTGGAAGGAAGATTTGAAAGTTCCCCTGAAAAATAGAGTAGAAGGTCTGAAAAACATAGTGTACCAGGAGAAGTTGGGCTCTGTGTACGATAAGACAATGAAGGTAAAGGAACTTGCTGCTCATATATGTGACCTGTTGGATTTGGGAGATGAAAAGCCCTTGGTGGAGCGTGCGGCCTACCTTTCCAAGGCAGATCTATTGACCAACATGGTTTATGAATTTCCAGAACTTAGGGGAGTCATGGGCAGAGAATACGCGAAAAAGAGCGGAGAACATGAGAGGGTGGCTCTTGCGTTATACGAGCAATACCTGCCAGCATATGTAGGAGACTCCTTGCCCACTGATATAGTGGGGGCGGTAGTAGGTTTAGCGGAAAGACTAGATACCATAGTGGGTGGGTTTAAGGTCGGATTGCAGCCTACGGGCTCTCAGGACCCATATGGATTGAGAAGAGCTGCTAGAGGCATAAATGAGTTAATTTGGGGATTGAACTTAGATTTGGATATTGCCCAAGTTGTCAGAGCAAGCGGGTGTCTCCATGAGATGGGCGAAGAGAAAATAGATGAGGTTTTGGATTTTCTAAGGCAGAGATTGCTTTTCCAGTTGAAGGAAAAAGGGTTCGCTCATGAGTTGGTGGAGCTTGCCCTTGATGTTACATGGGCAAATCCTCTTCAGGCTTACAGGTTTGCAGAAGCTTTTTCGAGGGTAACTGGTGAAGAGTGGTTTAAGGGGTTGGTAACTTCAGCGGTCAGAGTCAACAATATTCTGGAAAAAGCTCATACTGTACCAGAAGCCCCAAACGAATCGCTTTTTGTGGATGTTCAAGAAAAGGAGCTTTATGAGGGGGTAAAAAGTATAAAGGGTAAAGTTGCCAAGGCTGTAGAACAAAAGGAGTGGGAAGAACTCACCAAGATCCTTTCCCAGTTGGAGCCTTATGTTTCAGCGTTCTTCGATAACGTATTAGTTATGTCAGAAGATGAGAAGGTAAGAGCAAACAGGTTGGCCCTTTTAAAGGAGACGAAAGGGTTGTTTTCCACAGTGGGGGATCTGAGTAGGTTAAAAGGTTAGGGTCTCAAGATCGTCATATGCGAAAGGATGTTATATATGGAAACTACAGTCTTCGTGGTGTCAGATTTTACAGGTGAAACTGCTGAGCATGTTGCCAGAGCTGCATCAAGCCAATTTGCCTCAGATTCCATTAAGCTTAAGAGGTTTCGTTACATAAACAATAGGGATAGGGCACAGGAAGTTTTGGAGGAAGCAGAGAAGGCTGAAGCAATAATAGTGTGCACCCTGGTAGATCATGAACTTAGAAGGTGGTTCGTGGAGGAAGCCAACATAAAAGGTTTGGACATTATTGATATTTTGGGGCCGGTCTTGGATTCGCTCCAGAGACGTCTCGGACATGCGCCGCTGGAGACTCCAGGATTATTGAGGCGCATGGACGAAGAGTATTTCCGGAGGGTGAAGGCCATAGAGTTTGCTATAAAATGCGACGATGGCAGATGCCCTGAAGAGCTATTGAATGCCGATGTAGTTATAATTGGAGTCTCCAGGACTAGCAAAACCCCTCTTTGCATGTATCTAGCACACAGAGGGTTCATGGTCGCTAACATTCCCTTGGTTCCTGAGATTGATCCTCCAAAACAACTTTTTGAGGTTTCCTCGGAGAAAGTTTTTGGCTTGACGGTTCAACCGGAGAAATTGGTCAACATAAGGAGAGAGAGGCTACGCCTATTAGGCCTTGATGCAGATGTTTCAACGTACGCTCAGTGGGAAAGGGTCGAGGAGGAACTATCATATGCTAGAAATATCATGAGGCGTATTGGATGTAGAGTTATGGACGTTACTAATAGGGCCATAGAGGAGACAGCTCAGGAAATTCTGGATTATCTGAGGGGATAACAATAGTTTTTCCTAAGGGGGCATTTGCTATGATGAAGGACAAGAAATACATTTATATGTTTGATGAAGGACGAGCGGATATGAGGGATCTATTGGGAGGAAAGGGAGCCAACTTGGCGGAGATGACCAGGATTGGTCTTCCGGTGCCTCCTGGGTTCACCATAACGACTGAAGCGTGTCTTGCTTTTCTAGAGCGAAAAGATGAGTTCTTGGATGAGATATGGGATGATGTAGTATCGGCCATAAGGCAACTTGAAGGAATCACGGGGAAAAACTTTGGTGGTGAAAATCCTCTCCTGGTTTCCGTCCGTTCAGGTGCTGCAATATCCATGCCTGGAATGATGGATACCATTTTGAACTTGGGGTTGAACGATGAAACCGTTAAGATGCTTGCAGAGGAATCCAAGGATGAGCGTTTTGCCCTAGATAGCTACAGGCGCTTCATACAAATGTTTGGAGATGTAGTGTTAGGTGTTGATGTGAGCTTTTTCGAAAACATACTCCATGAGATAAAAAGGGAGCTGGGGGTAAATTTCGACTACCAGATACCCCCGGAGGGGCTCTACAAGATAATTGAAAAATACAAAGCCTTGGTTCTACAGGAGAAGGGTTTCCCATTCCCCAAAGATGTGTGGGAGCAGCTACGAATGGCCATCATAGCGGTATTCAACAGTTGGAACACCCCTAGGGCAAAAACGTACCGTAAGATCAATAAAATTCCTGACAATCTAGGTACCGCTGTAAATGTGGTAACCATGGTTTTTGGCAATTTGGGGGATGATTGCGGTACAGGTGTGTGCTTTACTAGAAATCCCTCGACAGGGGAAAAGGAGCTTTACGGTGAGTTTCTTATGAACGCCCAAGGGGAAGATGTGGTTGCTGGGATAAGGACTCCTTTGCCCATAAAAGACCTTAAAGAAGAGCTGCCCTCAGCTTTCAAGGAATTGGTTCAAACTGCTGAACTGTTGGAGAGACACTACAAAGATGTTCAGGATATAGAGTTTACTATAGAGAGAGGGAAGCTTTACATTTTGCAGACAAGAAACGGCAAAAGAACTGCCCGCGCGGCAGTAAAGATAGCGGTGGACATGTGTGAGGAGGGCTTGATAAGCGCGGAGGACGCTGTCTCAAGGGTTAAACCTGAACAGGTGGAACAATTGCTGCATAAACAGATAGATCCAGAAGCTAAATATGAACCCATAGCAAAAGGACTCCCGGCATCGCCAGGAGCTGCCGTGGGCAAAGTTGTTTTCGATGCAGATCATGCCGAGAAACTTGGTAATTCAGGAGAAAAGGTTATTCTGGTTCGACCTGAGACTACTCCCGACGATATCCATGGCCTCTTTGCAGCACAGGGTGTCTTGACCAGCAGGGGTGGAATGACAAGTCATGCTGCTGTGGTGGCAAGAGGGCTAGGTAAGCCTTGTGTCTCGGGATGCGAAGCCTTGGATATTTCAATTGAACGCAAGGAGTTTGTCGTAAACGGAAAGGTAGTGAAGGAAGGAGACATTATCACGATAGACGGTAGCAAAGGGGAAGTAATATTAGGTGAAGTTAACCTTGTTCAGCCTTCTTTCACCGAGGATTTTAGGAAACTATTGGATTTGGCTGATAAGGTGGCCAACCTCCAAGTGTGGGCCAATGCAGATACTCCACAGGATGCTCGAAGAGCAAGAGATTTTGGGGCAAAGGGAATTGGCCTTTGCAGGACTGAACACATGTTCATGGAGACAGATAGGCTGCCGGTAATGCAAGAGATGATAGTGGCCGAAACCCTCGATTCCCGTAAGGAAGCCCTTGATAAACTCAAGACGATGCAAAAGGAAGATTTTTTGGGTATTTTCGAGGCTATGGAAGGACTACCTGTAACCATAAGGCTTCTTGACCCTCCTCTGCATGAATTTTTACCAAAGGAGGAGGAGCTGGAGGCCAAGCTTGAGGAGTTGGCTAAGGAAGGAAAAGAAAATACCGAGGAACACAAAAAATACAAGAAAACCCTTGGTAGGGTTTTGGCCTTGAAGGAAAACAACCCAATGCTTGGTTTTAGAGGATGCCGATTGGGAATGATCTATCCCGAGATATATGAAATGCAGATAAGCGCCATTTTGGAGGCTGCTTGTGAACTCAAGGCCAAAGGAAAGAGGGTTATACCTCAGATAATGATGCCCCTGGTGGGAACGAAGGAAGAAATGAGGCGCCTCAAGGAGATGGTGGAACGGGTATCTAAGGAGGTCTTCCAAAAAGAGGATGTGGAGGTTCCTTTTACTGTGGGAACAATGATAGAGGTGCCCAGAGCTGCTTTGGTGGCTGGAGATATCGCTGAATATGCCGAGTTCTTCAGCTTTGGAACAAATGACCTTACGCAAACTACCTTTGGTTACTCAAGGGATGATGCGGAGGGCAAATTCCTTGCGCAGTATATAACCGACGGAGTCCTTCCAGAGAACCCCTTCCATGTGCTTGATCGTGAGGGTGTGGGACGTCTCATGAGTATAGCCGTTCATGATGGACGAAAACGGAGGGAAGATATAAAAATTGGTATTTGTGGCGAACATGGAGGGAATCCCAAGAGCATAGCCTTCTGCCATAAATTGGAACTAGCTTATGTTAGCTGCTCTCCTTTCAGAGTTCCAGTGGCTCGCTTGGCTGCTGCCCATGCTGCGCTAGGCATCATAGACTGACCTATGTTTTAAGGGGCAGACGAAAACGTTCTGCCCCTTAAATTTAAGGTTTTGCCTGGAGGGTTCCAGATGGAAGGAAATTCTGTAAGAGAGATGTGCGAAGCCAAAGAGGAGATCCTTTTGGCGTCTTGGGCGATGAAAAGCCGAATGAGCAAGGGCAGGCAAAGCCCTGAGGAGCCTTGTAGTGTTAGGACGTGTTTTCAGAGGGACAGAGATAGAATCGTCCACAGCAAGGCATTCAGAAGGCTGAAACATAAAACCCAAGTGTTGCTATTGCCCGAGGGAGATCACTACAGAACCCGTTTGACCCACACATTGGAAGTAAGTCAGATCTCGCGGGTAATAGCTAGATCCCTTTCTCTTAACGAGGACCTGGTAGAGGCTATAGCACTAGGACATGACCTGGGACATACTCCCTTTGGCCACATGGGTGAAAGAGCTTTGGATAAATTGGCCAAGCAGAACGGCAAGGAAGGATTTTCCCATGCAAAACAAAGTCTTAGGGTTGTAGACGTACTGGAGAAGGATGGTAAAGGACTTAACCTTACTGAAGAGGTGAGGGATGGAATATTAAAGCACTCAAAAGGCCAGGTAGATGTGCGGTGTGGGTTTTATAATGACGTTCCTATGACCCTCGAAGGCTGGGTAGTAAGGGTGGCGGACTCCGTGGCTTATTTGAACCATGATCTTGATGATGCTCTGCGCGCAGGAGTAATAAAGATGAATGAACTGCCACCCGAAGTGGTGAAAGTGTTAGGAGACCGACATAGCAAGAGGATAGGGACGATAGTCAAAGACATAGTAGCTAATAGTGGCTCCCACGGTATAAGTATGAGCGAAAGGATTCTAGAAGCGGTGGAAACTCTAAGGGCTTTTTTGTATGAAAAGGTTTATACAGCAAAGAGAGCTTCCGAGGAGGAGCCGAAAGTAGAACATCTTATATGTACTTTATTTAACTTTTTTATGTGTAACCCCCATTTTATACCCGAAAAATACGGTTCAGATCAGGTTCAATCCGTAATTGACTTTATATCGGGCATGACCGATAGGTACGCCATGCTGCTCTTTAAAAGGATAGCTTTCCCCACCCCTTGGCCACATGATCCCTTAAACGATTTGTTTGTTACTCGGTAATCCCGTATTGCTTTAGAAGTTCCCTGAAGCGTTTGTCTATTTCTTCAGGAGTCCTCTCCTTTGGACGGCTTTCTATCTTTGGAACCAAAGGCGCTTTGGGTTTTGGAGTTGGTTCCTCTGGCATTTCTATTGGTCTGTCCAGTGAGGGGGGAGCTATATACGGTGTTTGAACAACTATTTGCTCCTCTGTACCTTCAGGAGGTGCTATGCTGTAAACTGGCGCAGAAGCTACAGTGACCCCCAAGGTTTCTTGGTCTTTCGGAGATAGTAAAAGTTTAGGACTGTTGGGGTCCAAGGCTGCAGCTTCCCAACTGCCACCTCCATGAATAGGGCAGACAGTTTCAGGAGTGGTGCCTACTGGCATAAGGATACTTGCGCTTGGACACGAATCTCCCGCAAGAAAGCCTGTCTCCCTACATATTTGTACCTCAACTACGTCGTACGTTGAGGTATCTGGAAAAGTTGTATCTATAGGTATGTATTCTTTAGCCTTCGATACGAAGTCATGCCATACGGGAGCGGCTATTGTGCCTCCAGTGCCTGCTTTGCCTAAACTCGCATGATCGTCGTTTCCTGCGTAAACCACGGCTACCATGTTCGGGATACCTCCGGCGAACCAAGCGTCGCTGTATTCGTTGGTAGTTCCTGTCTTTCCGAAGACCTCATAGCCTTCAATCTTTGCCCTTCTTCCTGTTCCTGACCTTACCACTTCTTCCATCATAGACCTTATCGTTGTGGTTATTTGTGGTGGTACTGCTTGGAACTTTAATGGTTCAAAGCTTTCCAGGATCTCGCCTGCAGCCGTTGTGACTTTTCTTATTCCAAAGGGTTGAACTCGGAAACCATCGTTGGCGAAAATGCAGTATGCGGAAGCCAATTCTAAAGGTGTTATACTTGCTGACCCCAGCGCAACAGATAAATCGGCGGGAATATGGGGGGACGTGAATCCTGCATCTCGTGCCAAGTTAAGTATCCTTTGGATGCCCGTTATTTGTCCCACCCTTACTGCAACGGTGTTGTATGAGTGAACCATGGCCTCTAGAATAGTTACTTCTCCGTGATAAGTTCCTCCGTAGTTGCCAGGTGACCAGATGTTTTCTTCACCGTTTTCATCTACCCCGTTATCGAATGATAGGGGGGCATCGAAGACGTGGTCTATAGGTCTTAGTCCTTTCTCCAGAGCGGCAGCATAAACGAAAGGCTTGAAAGCCGAACCTGGCTGCCTATAAGCTTGGGTTGCTCTGTTGAACTTGCTTTTCTTGAAATCCTTTCCGCCGACTAGGGCCAAAATCTCCCCTGTATATGGATCTAATGCTACTATGGCTCCCTCACTTTTTAGATTCTGAATGGCTTCTTCTGCAGCGCGTTGAATATCTAGGTCTATGGTGGTGTATACCCGAAGACCTCCTCTATAAACCAGATCGCTTCCATATTTGGGCAAAAGGTGATCGAAAAGAATGTAGGAGATGAAGTAAGGTGCACTGTCGAACATCAAAGAGGGCTTTTTAAGGCCCTGGAAGTCGAGCTGAATTTTTTTTGCCCTCTCTGCATCTTGTGGGCTTATCATACCCAGTTCAACCATACGCCTTAAAACATATGCTTGTCTGATGGCGGCTCTTTTAGGATGTCTCTTGGGTGAATAGTACTCTGGGGCCTTTATTATTCCAGCAAGTAGTGTTGCTTCGGATAGCGTTAGGTCTTTGGGTTCTTTATTGAAGTATAGTTGGCATGCAGAATGAATCCCCCATGCACCATGCCCGAAATATATAACGTTCAGGTACATTTCCAAAATTTTCTCTTTCGAGAAGGTTTGTTCTAGACGAACTGCTAGGATGGCTTCTTTGATTTTTCGTGCAAGGGTTTTTTCCTGTGTCAAGAACATGTTGCGGGCAAGTTGCTGGGTTATAGTGCTTGCTCCTTGTTCTACGCGGCCACTGGTTACGTTTTTCCAAAAGGCCCTTATAATAGCGCTGAAATCTACGCCTTTATGCTTGTAAAATTCACTGTCTTCCGCTGCGATAACAGCATTTCTCATAACAACAGGAATATCTTCTAAGTTTACCCATGTGCGGTTTTGACGGAAGAGCTTCGTTATTACGCGGTTGTGACGATCGTAAACTATGGTGGAGAGGTCTGGTTCATATCTTGCTATTTCTTCTGAGGTTGGAAGAGAAGCGGCCAGGCTTCTTATATATAAGGAACCTACTACCGCTACTACCGCACTTGCTAATAGAATTACAACAAGGAAGCTGTACAATACAGTTCCTAGGAGAGATCGCTTTTTTTTAGAGCTCTTGGAGCGGTTTTTTCTGTCTTTATCTCCTTTTTGAGACATAAAAGTCCTCCTCAGCGAAAGATATAAAAATAATAATAAAGAAAATGAAAGACTAAAACAACAAAGAAGAATATCAGAAAAACAAGTTTGGGGGAACCCAAGGAGCTAGTGGGTATTATAATTTGAAATCGATTACGAGAAAAAATTAGGGGTGTCAACGGACAGTAAAAATGTCACCCTAAAAGGTCTTTAACGGGACAGTGAAAATGTCCCCTTTTGGATATTGTTTAGGCATAGATATTAGCCCTGCCAATGTGTTTTTTGTAGTTTAAGGCAGGGCTAGTTTTTTAAGTTTGTGTAAGTTTGTGGTAGTTATCAATATGGGGCATGTATTCCCCCCAATTCACCTTCCAGAGGATACCTTTTCTTGTTTTTATGATCTTTGGTTGTGCTGTTTATACTCCTACGCCATGGGTGATCCATGGATGGTTTATATTTTCCCCTTGGCTTTGCCTTGTTTTCTAGGTTTTCTTCTTGGATAGCTTTCTTGTTACTGTCACTTGAGATAGCCTTTAGTTTAAAGTAATCGCCACTGTATAAAGCTCCAAGGGAACCATCGAGATGCCT